>NZ_JBNAFX010000033.1:0-44456 GCF_049800895.1 Leisingera sp. S232
ATGGCTAAGGAAAAGTTTGAACGTAATAAACCGCACGTCAACATCGGCACCATCGGCCACGTTGACCACGGCAAGACCACTCTGACCGCGGCGATCACCAAATACTTTGGTGACTTCAAAGCCTACGACCAGATCGACGGCGCCCCGGAAGAAAAAGCCCGCGGCATCACCATCTCGACCGCGCACGTGGAATATGAGACCGACAACCGCCATTACGCGCACGTCGACTGCCCCGGCCACGCTGACTATGTGAAGAACATGATCACCGGTGCGGCGCAGATGGACGGCGCGATCCTGGTTGTGAACGCAGCTGACGGCCCGATGCCGCAGACCCGCGAGCACATCCTGCTGGGCCGCCAGGTTGGCATCCCGAAGATGGTCGTGTTCATGAACAAAGTGGACCAGGTTGACGACGAAGAGCTCCTGGAGCTCGTCGAAATGGAAATCCGCGAACTGCTGTCTTCCTACGAGTACCCGGGCGACGATATTCCGATCGTTGCAGGCTCCGCTCTGGCGGCGATGGAAGGCAACAAGCCGGAAATCGGCGAAGAGAAGATCAAAGAGCTGATGGCGGCTGTTGATGACTACATCGACACCCCTGAGCGCGCTGTTGACCAGCCGTTCCTGATGCCGATCGAAGACGTGTTCTCGATTTCTGGCCGCGGCACCGTTGTGACCGGCCGTGTTGAGCGTGGCGTGATCAACGTTGGCGACTCGATCGAAATCGTTGGTATCCGTGACACTTCCACCACCACCTGTACCGGTGTGGAAATGTTCCGCAAGCTGCTGGACCGCGGTGAAGCAGGCGACAACATCGGCGCCCTGCTGCGTGGTGTGGACCGTGACGGCGTTGAGCGTGGCCAGGTTCTGTGTAAGCCGGGTTCCGTGAAGCCGCACACCAAGTTCGAAGCTGAGGCCTATATCCTCACCAAAGAAGAAGGTGGTCGCCACACCCCGTTCTTCGCGAACTACCGTCCGCAGTTCTACTTCCGCACCACCGACGTGACCGGCACCGTGACCCTGCCGGAAGGCACCGAGATGGTGATGCCGGGCGACAACCTGAAGTTCGACGTTGAGCTGATCGCGCCGATCGCGATGGAAAACGGCCTGCGCTTCGCGATCCGCGAAGGCGGCCGCACCGTCGGCGCCGGCGTCGTTTCCAAAATCACTGAGTAATTTTGGAAACCGTGGGCGGCAGGCGGTTTTCCAAAGGAAAATCGCCGGGAACCCGCACCGGTGAGATGAAAGAAAGGGCCTCCTTTGGGGGGCCCTTTTTCTATGCGCCGCGCAAACGTAGGGTGGGCAATCTGTCCGCATTCCAGACCACAGCAATCTCCAGCTGTCATCCTCTTTGTGGCAACGTTTGAACAGGGCAGGGACCGGCCTGGGGCCGGAGGCCGTCTTGCAAAAGCTCCGGCGGAGCTTTTGAGGCCAGAGGGAGCGCCAGCTCCGGGGCGCTGGGGGAGTCCTGCTCAAAAATTTGATGATTTAAAAGTTCGGTCTACTTCGAATCTCGGGACAGGTGGGGCTTTACGGGCCAGCTTTTCCAACTGATATCGTTGACCCTTAACAAAAGGGTTTTCGCAAAATTCCAGTGTGTTGATTGGCGCGCGCTTAATGTACTCGTGTATCTCCCACCGCAAAGTATTGAGTTGTTCAGAGATGTGGCTGGATTGGTAGAGGAACGCATGGTCGTGGTACCAACTTTGGAACTCCTCAAGGATTAGATACTCTTCGCCGTCTTGTAGAGTGACGCCGTGGCTTTCCATAATCTGCTTTATTTTCTGAGCATCGGAAGCCAGTCTTGTAAAGTTGTGCTTCTCTATATTGCCACAGATCTTAAGAACTTCGTGGCGAGGGGTTTTGAGTGTCACCTCTGCTTGTATCGAGGGGAACCAAGCGTTCTCGATAACAGCTTCTTCATCTAGCCAGTTTGCAAATGTCAGAACTGCGTTTTCAAGCGCTTCGCTATAAGTTGCGATTGTGGGCCCTCGGGAAATTTTCTTAAGGTAGAAAAGAAATGTTCCATCGGACCCGCAAACCTGTGGTTTGGAAGGGGGAAGCCCGAAGGGCATCAATTTGTCCGTTGCCTTCGACGGTTGAGGTGCAGAAAGAAAGTCAGACAGACGTATATTGAACAAAGCCGCATGCTCGGCAGTGCGAAAGAGAATGTGAGGCCAAGTAGGTTCCCAAGTCTCGGCGAACATAGAGTAGTTAACGATGCTATCAATAAGTTCACAAACGGCAGTTAAGGCGATCAATTCTCTATCGATGCCTGTGAGGTCGTGCATTTTGGTTCAATTCCTTCTGGACAAAGCCTGAGGAACTCAGGTTAAGTTCAAATGTTGTCCCTTAACCAACCCTGAAGTTCGACGTTGAGCTGATCGCGCCGATCGCGATGGAAAACGGCCTGCGCTTCGCGATCCGCGAAGGCGGCCGCACCGTCGGCGCCGGCGTCGTTTCCAAAATCACTGAGTAATTTTGGAAACCGTGGGCGGCAGGCGGTTTTCCAAAGGAAAATCGCCGGGAACCCGCACCGGTGAGATGAAAGAAAGGGCCTCCTTTGGGGGGCCCTTTTTCTATGCGCCGCGCAAACGTAGGGTGGGCAATCTGTCCGCATTCCAGACCACAGCAATCTCCAGCTGTCATCCTCTTTGTGGCAACGTTTGAACAGGGCAGGGACCGGCCTGGGGCCGGAGGCCGTCTTGCAAAAGCTCCGGCGGAGCTTTTGAGGCCAGAGGGAGCGCCAGCTCCGGGGCGCTGGGGGAGTCCTGCTCAAAAATTTGATGATTTAAAAGTTCGGTCTACTTCGAATCTCGGGACAGGTGGGGCTTTACGGGCCAGCTTTTCCAACTGATATCGTTGACCCTTAACAAAAGGGTTTTCGCAAAATTCCAGTGTGTTGATTGGCGCGCGCTTAATGTACTCGTGTATCTCCCACCGCAAAGTATTGAGTTGTTCAGAGATGTGGCTGGATTGGTAGAGGAACGCATGGTCGTGGTACCAACTTTGGAACTCCTCAAGGATTAGATACTCTTCGCCGTCTTGTAGAGTGACGCCGTGGCTTTCCATAATCTGCTTTATTTTCTGAGCATCGGAAGCCAGTCTTGTAAAGTTGTGCTTCTCTATATTGCCACAGATCTTAAGAACTTCGTGGCGAGGGGTTTTGAGTGTCACCTCTGCTTGTATCGAGGGGAACCAAGCGTTCTCGATAACAGCTTCTTCATCTAGCCAGTTTGCAAATGTCAGAACTGCGTTTTCAAGCGCTTCGCTATAAGTTGCGATTGTGGGCCCTCGGGAAATTTTCTTAAGGTAGAAAAGAAATGTTCCATCGGACCCGCAAACCTGTGGTTTGGAAGGGGGAAGCCCGAAGGGCATCAATTTGTCCGTTGCCTTCGACGGTTGAGGTGCAGAAAGAAAGTCAGACAGACGTATATTGAACAAAGCCGCATGCTCGGCAGTGCGAAAGAGAATGTGAGGCCAAGTAGGTTCCCAAGTCTCGGCGAACATAGAGTAGTTAACGATGCTATCAATAAGTTCACAAACGGCAGTTAAGGCGATCAATTCTCTATCGATGCCTGTGAGGTCGTGCATTTTGGTTCAATTCCTTCTGGACAAAGCCTGAGGAACTCAGGTTAAGTTCAAATGTTGTCCCTTAACCAACCCCAAACGCACCGCCCTCTCCAAACGCAACGGTTTCGCCGCGAAACCCCTTGCCACATGGGGCCACAGGGCGTATAGGGCGCAAGTTCGCTGATGCGAATTGGGGCGGGATGATTCCCGCCTTTTGGGTTCGATGAGGGGTTGCGGTGGTCGCAGGCCCTCCTCTCAACCTCAACGCCTCAATAAAGGCAGATGTAATGCAAAGCCAAAACATCCGTATCCGGCTGAAGGCATTCGATTACCGCGTGCTGGATGCCAGCACCCAGGAAATCGTCAACACAGCCAAGCGCACCGGCGCTCAGGTTCGTGGCCCGATCCCGATGCCCAACAAGATCGAGAAATTCACTGTTCTGCGTGGCCCCCACGTTGACAAGAAATCCCGCGATCAGTTCGAGATCCGCACGCACAAGCGTCTTCTCGACATCGTCGACCCGACACCGCAGACCGTGGACGCGCTGATGAAGCTCGACCTGGCCGCCGGCGTCGACGTCGAAATCAAGCTGCAGTCGTAAGATCGGAGGGTATTAGAGTATGCGTTCCGGAATTATCGCTAAGAAAGTGGGCATGACCCGCCTGTTCATGGAAGACGGCAAGCAGATCCCTGTGACCGTTCTGTCCCTGGACGGCCTGCAGGTCGTTGCTCAGCGCACCGAGGAAAAAGACGGCTACACCGCCGTTCAGCTGGGTGCAGGTTCCGCCAAGGCAAAGCGCACAAGCCAAGCCATGCGCGGTGTCTTCGCAGCTGCCAAGGTCGAACCCAAGCGCAAGCTGGTCGAATTCCGCGTTCCCGCGGATGGCCTGATCGAAGTCGGTGCCGAAATCTCGGCCGAACATTTTCTGGCTGGCCAGAAAGTGGACGTGACCGGCACCTCGATCGGTAAAGGTTTCGCCGGTGCCATGAAACGGCACAACTTCGGCGGCCTGCGCGCCTCGCACGGTGTGTCGATCTCGCACCGTTCGCACGGTTCGACCGGTCAGTGTCAGGACCCGGGCAAAGTCTTCAAAGGCAAGAAAATGGCCGGCCACATGGGCGCAGCCCGCGTGACCACCCAGAACCTGGAAGTTGTGAAAACCGACGCCGAGCGCGGCCTGGTCTTCATCAAAGGCGCCGTACCCGGCCCGAAATCCGGTTGGGTGACCGTCAAGGACGCCGTGAAGAAGAAAGCCCCCGAGGGCCTGCCTTTCCCGGCTGCTCTGAAAACTGCGGAAGTTGCCGCGGAAGGTGGTGAAGCATGAAACTTGACGTGATCAAACTGGACGGCGGCAAAGCGGGCGACATCGAACTGTCCGAAGACCTGTTCGGCCTGGAACCGCGTGCGGACATCCTGCACCGCGTGGTTCGCTGGCAGCGCAACAACGCGCAGGCCGGCACCCACAAGGTGAAGACCCGCTCCGAGACCTCCTACTCGACCAAGAAGATCTATCGCCAGAAGGGCACCGGCGGCGCACGCCACGGTGACCGCAACGCGCCGATCTTCCGCAAAGGTGGTATCTACAAAGGTCCGACCCCGCGTTCGCACGGCCACGATCTGACCAAGAAGTTCCGCAAGCTGGGCCTGCGCCATGCGCTGTCCGCCAAAGCCAAAGCGGGTGAGCTGGTCATCATCGAGGACGTGGCTTCCGAAGGCAAGACTGCCGCTCTGGCCAAGCAGGTGAAAAACCTGGGCTGGAAACGCGCTCTGGTCATCGACGGCGCTGCCGTGAACGAAGGCTTCCTGCAAGCGTCCCGCAACATCGAAGGTCTGGACATCCTGCCGACCATCGGTGCCAACGTCTATGACATCCTGAAGCGTGACACCCTGGTGATCACCAAAGCAGGTGTCGAAGCACTGGAGGCTCGCCTGAAATGAGCGCGAAAGCAGCACACTACGACGTGATCCGCAAGCCGATCATCACCGAGAAAACCACCATGGCGTCCGAAAACGGCGCAGTGGTGTTCGAAGTGGCAATCGATAGCAACAAGCCGATGATCAAAGAAGCTGTCGAAGCTCTCTTTGGCGTCAAGGTGAAAGCGGTCAACACCACTATCACCAAGGGTAAGGTCAAGCGTTTCCGCGGCCAGATGGGCCGTCGCAAGGACGTGAAGAAAGCCTATGTGACCCTGGAAGAAGGCAACACCATCGACGTGTCCACTGGACTCTGAGATTTGCCGCTCTGAAAAATTGAAAGGCCCTCGCGAAAGCGGGGGCCTTTTTCACATGCATAGACAGCGAGCCATTGGTCCTTGCATAAGGTGCCAAATCGCCCGGGTTCGACAAATGCGGCTGTTTTTGCAGCTGAGTGTGCGAGGCCGATTGTCGGCGGCCTCGCATGTCTATTGGGCCAGAGGCCGGATCAAAACAGAAAGTCGCCTGTGTCGCTGATCTCAATCGTGACCGTCGCAGTGTCCTGAGCGCCGGAAGGATCAGTTGCTGTATAGGTGAAAGTGTCAAATGCGCTTTCGCCTTCTGACAGGTGTTCAAACGCGCCGTCGCCAGAATAGGTGAAAGTCCCATCGTTGTTGTTGATCACAGACCCCTGTGTTCCAGTTGTGTCGACTGTGAAGATCGAGGCATCACCATCCTGGTCAAATACGTCAGCGGCAATAATAACTTCAGGGCTGTCTCCCTGGAAATTGCCTGCGGCAGAGATTTCGTCAAACCCGATTATACCTGCAGCATTGTCGGTAAAATCAATGCCGCTCATTTGGAAGGAATATTCGGCACTGCCGCCATCCACGTCGCCAGAGAAGGAGAACGCCGCATCGACGCCCGGGCCGGTCGTATCGAGGATGACAAACCAGTCGCCGTTGGTCGTCGTGCTGCCCGCATAGCCGGTTAGTTGGATTGTAGAAGCATCAACCTGGCTGATGGTGCCATCGTTTACAGTCCAGCCGCCAATCACCATATCGGCGTTGTTGCCGTTAATATGCATAACAGCGCCGTTGGCCGGTGCCACGTCTTCAATGGCGAGGTTGGTGGCATCGCGCGGGACAACCTGAATATCGCCTGTGTCCAGATCGATGACATACCAGGTGCCAATGTTGGGCACGGTCTGGCTGCCAGAGTTTTCGGTCAGGTCCAGCTCCGGGTCAGTGTTGGTGCTGGCTAAGACGTCTTCAGCTTCTGGTGCGGAATTTGACGGTGTGAAGATGCCGCTTGCAACATCATAGACGCCGTCGTCAAACTCCAGAATTTCGAAGTGTTTCAGAATGTCGTTTCCGTCAGTTCCGGACACCCGCAGGGAATTGCCCCGACCGCTTGTGATTTCATAGTCGACGAAAGAGCCGGAAAAAAACTGCGGTATCGGTTCCGTCATTTCCAAACAGGATATCGTCACCTAGACCGCCGGTAACCGTGTCGTTTCCATCACCGGCATTGATGCGGTCTGCCGCGCCGGAACCGGCAATAGTGTTATCGTCGTCGTCGCCATTAATGCGGTTGAACAGTTTTCCCCGGCCAGGACCGGAAAAAAGATTGCGCCCCATTGTAGTCTCCCTACTCCAAAAGTTTTATGCGTTACGCAGCGTAAGTGGTAGATGTGCTGACCGTCAACAAAGACGCCTTTTCATTTGGGGAAATAGAAGAAATCTCAGCTTGGAGTTGATCTATTGTTGAATTCATGGGGGCTAATAAGCTCTCCGATTGTGAAATGTTGATCCGGTGCTGCGAATAGCTGCCTATTAGGGTGCGGAAAGAGTGGCTGTTCAATAACGGCTGCGGATTTCAGCCGCGAAGGGGAAAACAGTCGGCATATCCGCAGGCTGTCTGGATAGGTAATGGACGCAATTCCGAGGTTGGCATAGCCACTTTGGCCGAACACGTCAGCAGCTGGGGTCATATGGCAGCTGGGGTCATATGAACGTGTTGGCTCCGGGAGCCGCTTGGGCTGCGTTGCTGGACGAAAAAGGCCCCGGGTCACCTCCGGGGCCTTCCACATTGTCCGGGCAGCTTTCGCGTTAAACCGGCCCGCTCATCCCTCCTGCAAATCCTCCGGCAGCAATGCTTTGGGGATGTTCTGATAACACACCGGGCGCAGGAAGCGGCGGATGGACAGGGTGCCCACGGAGGTTGCGCCAAAATTGGTGGAGGCCGGGTAGGGGCCGCCGTGGACCATGGTGTCGGAAACCTCAACCCCGGTGGGAAAGCCGTTGGCCAGCACCCGGCCGGCCTTGCGCTCCAGCACCGGCAGCAGGGTCTGACCCTGGCCGGTGTCGGCGTCGTCCAGATGCAGGGTGCAGGTCAGCTGGCCTTGTAATGCGCGGGCGATTTCCAGCATCTCGGCGTCGTCCTGGGCGGTGATCACCAGACCTAGCGGGCCAAAGACTTCCTCAGCCAGGATCTGGTTGTTCAGCCAGGTGCGGGCGTCGGTCATATAGAGATAGGGCGCGGCGGAGCGGGTGTCGCAACTGGTGGTCAACAGCGCGCGCACGCCTGTGGTGGCGGCGACGCGGCGTTGACCCTTGCGATAGGCGCCGGCGATGCCCTCGGTCAGCATGGTCTGGGGCGCGGACTGGGACAGGGCGGCGGTGGCGGTGTCGATGAAACGCGCCGCTTCGGCACCGGCTGGCAGCACGGCGATGCCGGGGTTGGTGCAGAACTGGCCCGCGCCCATGGTCAGCGAGGCGGCCCAGCCAGTAGCGATTTCCGCGCCGCGATTGGCGAGGGCGGCGGCGAGGATGAACATCGGGTTCACGGACCCTAGCTCGCCAAAGAAGGGGATCGGCTCTGGCCGTGCGGCGCAAAGGTCGAACAGGGCGCGCCCGCCTGCGAGGGAGCCGGTGAAGCCCACCGCCTTGATCAGCGGGTGCTGCACCAGCGCTGCGCCAAGCTCGTGGCTGTCGCCCTGGATCAGGCTGAAGACGCCGGGGTGGAACCCGCATTTGGTGATCGCGGCGAGGATGGCTTCGGCGACGATCTCGCCGGTGCCGGGGTGGGCGCTGTGACCCTTGACCACCACCGGGCAGCCGGCCGCCAGTGCTGCGGCGGTGTCGCCGCCGGCGGTGGAGAAGGCAAGCGGGAAGTTGGAGGCGCCAAACACTGCGACAGGCCCCAGCGGGCGCTGCATCATCCGCAGGTCGGGGCGGGGCAGCGGGGTGCGGTCCGGCAGCGCGGCGTCAAAGCGGCGGTCGAGGTAGTCGCCCGTCAGGATGTGATCAGCGAAGGTGCGCAGCTGGCCGGTGGTGCGGCCTCGCTCGCCCTGCAGGCGGGCCTCTGGCAGGCCGGTTTCCTGGCTGCCAATGGCGGTGATCTCCTTGGCGCGGGCCTCGATCTCATCGGCGATGGCGCTGAGGAAAGCAGCGCGTTCTGCCCGGTTGGCAGAGCCATAGCTGGCAAAGGCGTCCTCTGCGGCCTCCACCGCTGCGTTGATGTCACTGACGCGGCCAACGGAGAACGGATGGCTGGGGCCGCTGGCAGGGGCGGAGGGGAAGTGGGTTTCGCCGGCGCGCCAGGAGCCGGCAATCAGATGGTGTCCGTGCGGGGTGAACATGGGTGGGCCTCAGTCTCTGGGCTGCCGGGCAGCGCGGGGAAATTCAATACAGGATAATGGATACAAAATACGAGCGATGCAAGAGGCCAACAGCAATTTGCAGGGCTTTGGCTCAGGACGCTGACCGGGGGGTTAGCCCTCGGTTGCGGCGCGGTGCTCTGCCACCAGCGACAGGAGCTCTTCTTTGGTGCGGGAAATGTGATGAGTCAGCGCGGTGCAGGCGGCCTCGACATTGCGGGCCTTGGCCAGCTCCAGCAGGTCGCGGTGCTCTTTCTTGGCGGGTTCGCGCTGTTTCATCACGCTGAGGTGCATCCGCACAAAACGGTCACAGTGCAGGCTGATGCCCTGCAGCACCTCATCGGTCAGCTTGCGGTCTGCCGCAGCGTATAGCGCGGCGTGGTACTTGTGGTTGAGAGTCCCCCATTTGGCCACGTCATTGGCATCGTAAGATGCATCCATGTCGTCGAGAATCTGGGTGCAGCGGGTAAAATCCTCGGTTGTCATCGCGGGAATGGCGCGGCGGAACAGGTCTGCTTCCAGCAGGATGCGCAGGTCAAAGATCTCTGCGATCTCGCGCAGGGAATGTTTGGTGACAGCGGCACCGCGGTTGTTGGTGAACTGCACCAGCCCTTCGGCGTCCAGCCGCTTCAGCGCCTCGCGGATCGGCATGCGGGAGACGTCGTATTCCTCTGCCAGCGCCTCCTGCCGGATGGTTTCGCCCTCTGCCAGCTCGCCGCTGAGGATGCGTTCGCGCAGGTCGTTGGCAATCACTTCCGGGAGGGAGCTGCGGGTAACGGCGCGTTTGCCTGCCATGGGAGCCTCGTGATATCTGCTGTTCGTATTTTGGATACGCTAGCGGCTCTGGCCCGTTTCTACAAGCAATTGGCCTGATGTCCGGCGGGACGCGGGTGTTGCCACCCTGCAGCCGGTTTTTGTATCCAAAGCCAGGGCCGAAACCGTCAGGCACCCCAGGTGTCACTGAGACGGTAGCCGCCGGGCCAGGGATCGTCCGGGTCGAGCATGTGCTGGTGGATGCCGGTGATCCAGCCGCGGCCGCTGAGTTCCGGCACGATCGCCGGGCGGGCGCCCACCGTGGTCTGCTCAACGATGCGGCCAGTGAAGCGGGAGCCGATGATGGATATCGCTTCAAACGTTTGGTCCGCTGTCATCTGCCCTTTGGCCAGCATCAGCGCCATCCGGGCCGAAACTGCAGTGCCGGTGGGAGAGCGATCCACCTTGCCCGGCTGGATGGCAACGGCAGAGCGGCTGCTGAGGCCGGTTTCCGTTTGCTCCAGCGGGCCGCAGAAGGCGCAGAAGGAAATGTGGGTCCAGTCCGGGTTCTCTGGATGGGTGAAACCCAGCTGCGCATTGGCGGCCTTTAGAATGCGGGTGCCCGTCTGGGCGATCTGCTTGGCGTTTGCCTCTGTGATTTCCAGCTCCAGATCGGCGGCCTGCACCACCACGAAACTGTCGCCGCCATAGGCGGTATCGACAGTCAGCGTGCCGATGCCCGGCACATCCAGGACAGCACCGATTTCACCGGCAAAGCTTGGCACATTCTTCACGAAGATCCGCTCTGCCTTGCCGTTCCGGCATTCGGCACGCACCCGCACCAGCCCGCCGGGGGCCTCCAGCACCAGATGGGTTTCCGGTTCCTGCATCGGAAGGATGCCTCCGTCCAACAGCACGGTGGAGACGCAGATCGAGTTGGAGCCGGACATCGGCGGGGTGTATTCCGGTTCCATGATGATAAACCCCATATCGGCCTCTGGGTGCTTGGGCGGCACCAGCAGGTTCACATGGCGGAACACGCCGCCGCGCGGTTCGTTCAGGACGAAATTGCGCAAAGTCTGGTCCTGATCAATGAAAGCGCGTTGCTGCCACAGGGTTTCGCCTGGCGGCGGTGCAACGCCGCCCACGATGACATCGCCCACCTCGCCCTCTGCATGGGCGGAGATCACATGGATTGTCTTGCTGCTGCGCATCGTTGCTTTGTTCCTTCGGGTTAAAACCGGGTGGCGGCATAGGGCTGCAACGGCAGTGTCGAAGCACGGTTCAGGGCCAGATCCGCGACCAGTTCTGCAGTGCCCGCTGCCTGGGTCAAGCCTAAATGGCCGTGGCCGAAGGCATAGATCACTCCGGGCGCGCGGGCAGAGCGGCTGATCACCGGCAGGCTGTCGGGCAACGAGGGGCGAAAGCCCATCCATCGGGTGCCGCCAGAGGTGTCGAGCTCCGGTAGGAAGCGCTTGGCTTTTTCCAGCAGAATATCTGCGCGGCGGTAGTTGGGCGGCAGTTTCAGCCCGCCCAGTTCCACGGCGCCGCCGACCCGCACGCCGCCGCTGATCCGGGTGACGACAAAACCATGCGCCGGGAAGGTCAGATGGGTTTTCAGGCCAAAGGCGCCGGGCGGCAGGGTGGTGTTGTAGCCGCGCTCAGTCTCCAGCGGGATGTTTTCACCCAGGGTGCGGGCCAGGTGATGCGACCAGGCCCCGCAGGCGGTCACGATTTGGCTGGCGGAGACCGGCCCGTCCTTGGTCTGGGCCACGGTTCGCCCGCCTTCGCTGCGCAGGGCTGTCACTTCAGCGGTGTCTATGCGGCCGCCGCGCGCCACAAAGGCCTGCGCCAGATGTTCTGCCCAGGTTTTGGGGTTTACGGTATTCATCCAGTCGGGGGTAAAGGCGGCATGGGTAAAGCACTGCGCCAGGCCGGGCTGGATGACTGCAATTGCCTCCGGGCTGCGCAGCAGATCAAAGCGGATGCCATGTTCGCGGCGCAGCTGCCAATCGGGCAGGGCCGCCCGGAAGGCTGTCTCGCCCTCGTACAGCTGCAATTGTCCCTCGCGCTGCATCAGCAGCGTGCCGTCCACATCGGCGATCTGGCGTTCCAGCGCGGCGCGGGAATGGGCCATCAGCAACACCTGCGCCTGCAGCGCCGCCTGATAGCGGCTGCGCCAGCTGGCGCGCCAGAACCGCAGCATCCAGGGTGCGATCCGCAGCGCATAGGCGGGCGGCACTGACAAGGGCCCCAGCGGGTCCAGCAGCCATTTCGGCGCCTTGCGCAGGATGCCGGGTGTGGCCAGCGGCACGATGTCGGTAAAGGCAAAGGCGCCTGCGCTGGCCGCCGAGGCCTCTGCCGCGACGCCCTTGCGGTCCAGGATACGCACGCGGAGCCCCTGTTTTTGCAGCTCCAGCGCAGCGCTGAGACCGATGATGCCGGCGCCGATGACGAGGATATCGTCTGTGTCTGTGTCTGTGTCTGTCACGGTCATGTCAGGTCCTTTTACAATCCGACCAGCAGTCCGACCAGCAGGGAGGGCAGCCAGGTTGCCAGCTCTGGCACCAGCAGGAAGGCTGCAGGAACCGGGCCCTGTGCGGCCATAAGGGGCAGCACCCTGCGGTAGATAGGGCCATAGGTCATGTCCTTGGGTGCGATGGAGCGCAGGTGGAAGATCGCGGGCGCCATCGGCCGTGTCAGATAGGAGGTCTGGATCACCGCCAGCACCAGGCTTCGCCGACGGCGGCGGTCATCTTGCATGCGACTTCTGCGGCGGCGGTGGCTGCGGCTGTGAAATGCATGACAATATCCTTTCTTCTGCTGTTGGCCGGCCCGAGTTTCCGTCCCGGACCTTGGTTGATGATGTTCAGGCGGCGGCTTCCCCGCTGTTGGAGATGCCGTTTCGAAAGGGATCATCGGGGCTGAAGAACAGCTTGCCCTCACCCATCACAAAGGCCTGTCCGCTGAGCGTGGGGATCACACCGCCATTCCCCCCAGGCTGATAGGACAGGCGGTAGGGGGAGCCGATGATGCTTTCCTGGATGATCTCCTGACCCGGTTGCAGCCGTCCCGCCGCCGCCAGGCAGGCCAGCCGGGCAGAGCTGCCGGTGCCGCAGGGGGAGCGGTCATAGGTGTCGTCCGGGCACAGCACGAAGTTGCGGCTGTGGATGCCGTCGCGCGGGGAGGGGCCTTGGAAAATCACGTGGTCGATGGGTTCACCATTCTCGCCACCTACGCCCTGGGCATTGGCTGCAGTGCGGATGGCGATGGCGTGATCGGTCAGGGCGCGGATGTTTTCCGGGCGCAGGGGCAGCGGGCTGGGCTCGACGATGAAGAACCAGTTGCCACCATAGGCGACATCACCTGTCACGGTGCTGCCATCCGGCAGGGTGACTCTGGCTGCGGCGGTGACGCGGCAGCTCTCAACGTTGGTGACGGTGACGGTATTGGCATCCTCCAGCCGCACCGTCACCGTGCCTGCGGGGGTCTCGATACGGTGACAGCCGGGGGTGATCCGGCCCAGATGGGCCAGTGTTACCGCCAGCCCGATGGTGCCATGGCCGCACATGCCCAGTACCGCGTCGGCGTCAAAATAGATAACGCCGGTTGCACAAGCCGGATCCCTAGGCGGCACCAGCAGCGCGCCGACCATGGCGGGCTGTCCGCGCGGCTCGCGCATCACCGCGCGGCAGAAGCCCATGTGCTCCTGTGCCAGCCGCCGGGCGCGTTCGGCCAGCGGTCCGGTCCCCAGATCAGGGCCGCCATTCAGGATGACCCGTGTCGGCTCGCCGCCGGTATGGCTGTCGACTACATGCATTCGGCGATGATCCCACCCTGTGTCGACCAGTCTGCGAACCAGGTGCGAAACAGCCTGTACTGCTGTTCGCAATAGTTGCGCTGGGCGTCCGACAGTTCGTCTGTCTCGTTGAAATGCAGGCGGTAGCTGTCCTCGCCGTTCAGCACCAGAAGGTGCTTGTAATAAAGGATCAGGTCCGGGCCTTCGTCGAAGGTGGACAGAACATGGATCGCGTCGGTCAGCTCCTGCGCGCGGACGCGGGCCTCGGCATGGCCCGCAGCCGCCAGTTTCGACAGGCGCGCCAGCAGCAGCGCCTCTTGCGGCAGGGCGCAGCCGATGCCGGTGATTGAGCCGGTGGCGCCGCAGTTGACAAAGCCATGGTAGACCTCGGTGTCGACGCCAACCATCAGCGTCACCTGATCGTCCTGGCTGGTGATATGTTCGGCTGCATAGCGCAGGTCGTCCTTGCCGCCGAACTCCTTGAAGCCGATCAGGTTCTTATGTTCTGCGCGCAGGGCAAAGAACAGCTCAGCCCGGGTGGCAAAGCCGTAGTAGGGGCTGTTGTAGATGATGGCCGGCACGTTTGGCGCCGCGTCCAGAATGGCCGTGAAGTGGTTTTTCTGCGCCGCCACGGATGTGCCGCGGGACAGCACACGCGGGATCACCATCAGGCCGGACGCGCCGACCTCCTGGGCGTGGCGGGCGTGATCGACGGCGGATTTGGTGTTGATGGCACCGGTGCCGACCACAACCGGCAGCCCGGCGGCGGCGAGGCGGGCGACGCCCTCCATCCGCTGTTCATCCGTCAGCAGCGGCCAGTCGCCCATAGAGCCGCAATAGACCACTGCCGACATGCCCGCAGCGATCATCTCTTCGCCCTTTTTGACCAGCGCGTCGAAATTCGGGGTGCGGTCCGGGTTGCAGGGGGTCATCAGGGCCGGCATGGTGCCGGTGAAGACGTTTGTAGACATTATCCAATTTCTCCAGTTGGGGGCAGGCCGCCGCTGGGAGGCACGGCAGCCTGGGGGGGGAAGGGGTCAGCGCACGTTGGCGAGGAATTTGCGGGTGTGTTCGGACCGGGCGTCGCCGAAGATCTGGGCGGGTGGGCCGATCTCCTCCATCACGCCCTGATGAAAAAAGGCCACCCGGTCGGAGACATCGCGGGCAAAGCCCATCTCATGGGTGACGCAGATCATCGTCATGCCTTCGTCTGCCAAGAGGCGCATGGTATCCAGCACCTCGCCCACCAGTTCGGGGTCGAGCGCAGAGGTCGCCTCGTCAAACAGCATGTATTCCGGCTCCATCGCTAGCGCGCGGGCTATTGCCAGTCGCTGCTGCTGGCCGCCGGACAGGGCGCCGGGATAGACGTCCAGCTTTTCGCCCAGCCCCACATGCTGCAGCTGTTTGGCGGCAATGTCGCGGGCCTCGGCCTTGGGTTTGCCTTTGACGATGCGCGGCGCCAGCGCCACGTTTTCCAGCGCCGTCAGATGCGGAAAGGAATTCCACTGCTGGAATACCATGCCCAGCTTCTGGCGTAGCGTGTTGATGTCGGTGCCTTTAGCATGAACATCGGTGCCGTCGACGGTGACCGTGCCGTCCTGGATCGCTTCCAGCCCGTTGATGCAGTAAAGCAGCGTCGATTTGCCAGAGCCGGAGGCGCCGATGACAGAGAGCACTTCGCCCTTCTGCACATCCAGGTCGATGCCTTTCAGAACGTGCAGAGCGCCGAAATATTTATGAAGGTCGCGGATGGAAATCATTGGGCCCACCTGTTTTCGAGATATGTGGCGTAGCGGGAAACCGGATAGGACAGCGCGAAATAGAAGGCGCCGGCCAGGGCAAGGATCAGGAACGGCTCCTGGGTACGGGTGATCAGGATCTGGCTGGCTTTTAACAGCTCGACATAGCCAAGCACCGAGACCAGCGCGCTGTCTTTCATCACCCCCAGCGCAACGCCGACCCAGGACGGGAACACCGCCCGCCCGCCGATTGGCAGCACCACATGGCGCAGGTCCTGCCAGTAGCTCAGCCCGAGGCTGCGTCCGGCGCGGCGCATCGGGGCGCCCACTGCCTCGATCCCGCCGCGGGCCACATTGGCCACCAGCGCCGCAGTATAGACGGTCAGGATCACGGTGCCGGAGGCAAAGGGGTCGAGGTTCAGCCCCACGATGGGGGCAAAATTGTAAAACAGAACCAGCTGGATGATCAGTGGCACCGAGCGGAACACGTCCAGCACCGGCGCCAGTGTCAGGGCTGTGGCGCGGCGGCCCTCGTACAGCATCCAGCCGAACAGGGTACCCAGCACCGTGCCGAGCGAGATCGACAGGACGGAAATCCACAGCGTGCGCAGCGCCGCCTCGCCCATGTACCACAGGTCATTGGGAGCAAAGCCGCTGAAAAACTTGAGTGTCGGTTCCATGGCGCGCCCCCTTAGTACCGGAACAGCCGGGCGGCCATCAGCCGCGAGCTGAGCAGGATCACCTTGACGATGGCGTAGTAGATCACCGCCGTGACGGCGAAGTATTCAAAGATGCGGAAGCTGCGGGAGGCAAAGAACTGGGTCTCGCCCGAGAGTTCGCGGAAACCCACCAGCATCCCCAGCGAAGACATCAGCACCGCCCAGACCATCTGGTTGGTGATCGGGTGGTAGACGATGCGGAACACCTGCGGGATCACCACGCGGCTGTAGGCCTGCCAGGGTGTCATGCCAAGGCTGCGGGAGGCGCGGATCTGGGTTTCCGGCACCGCCTTGAAACCGCCGCGAAAGTTTTCCGCCAGGTAGCCTGCGCAGTTGAACGTGAGCCCTGCCAGCACGATCAGATAAGGCGACAGATGCAGGCCAAAAGCGCCAAGTCCGAAGCCGAAGAAGAACAGCTGGAACAGCGCGGGCGTGTTGCGGGCCAGCTCCACCCAGACGGTGGCGAACCAGTAGACCGGTCCCCGAAGGTGCAGCCGTGCCAGCGCCAGGCAAAGGCCGATCACAATGCCAAGCACCATCGCCAGCACTGCCACCTGCAGTGTCAGGGCGGCTGCTTCCAGCAGGTCGGGCAGGCTTTTCATCACCGGCCGCCAGTGAAAATTATAGTCGAACATGTGGGGGTATGCTCCCTAGCCCCTGCCAGCCGCCGGGAGAGCGCGGCTGGCAAGGGCGGGTTTCACTGTTGGGTCAGTACAACACGCCGGGGATGCGCAGCTCGGGTGCTTCACTGCCGACATATTTGCCCCACAGTTCGCTGTAGCGGCCCGATCGTACCTGATGGGTCACAAACAGGTTCAGGAAGTTGATCCAGGTGACATCCTCGCGCTTGCCAACGACCGAGGTGTAATCGGTGGTCCAGGGCATCCGCGGGCCGGCCGCCAGGGTGTCATACTGCTGGGTCACCGGCAGCACCGCGGTGTTGGTGGTCAGGCCGATGTCCGCCTTGCCCTGCGCCACCGCCAGGAACACCTCATTCTCGGACTGATAGCCCTGATAGTTGTCCTCTTCACCCCATTCGGCGGCGATCTTCAGCCATTCCTGTTCCGGCACGGTGCCGATGGCGCCGGCCACTCGCTTGCCCTTGATGTCCTCGAATGTCTCGATGCCGCTTTCGGTGTTGATGACGCCCTGCGCAAAATAGATTGCGTAGGGAATGGTGAAACCGACGGTGCGCGCCCGGGCCAGGCTGTCGGAGGTGGCGCCGAACACCACATCAGCGCGTCCCGTCACGATGGCGGGCAGGCGCTCGGCCCAGGTGACCGGCAGGATTTCGGCGTCCACTTCCAGCGCCGCCGCCAGATCGTGGCAGTAATCAACGTCAAAGCCAGCCGGTTCGTTATTGGCATCGCGGTAGCCGATCGGCGGGAAATCCAGCACCACGCCGCAGCGCAGGGTGCCGCGGTCCACCACATCATCCAGCGTGTCCGCAAGGACAGGTGCCAAAGGCACCAAGGCAAGCGCCGCAGCCGCGGCCAGCGATTTGAACATGAGATCCTCCTGTCGGTGTTTGTTATGGAGAATCAAATATAGGATATTGGATACAAAAACTACAAATATGTGAGATCCTTGAGTTTCCGAAATAATTTCAGAATGTTAGACGCATTCTTCCCGCCGCTTTCGGCAGGACAGCGCGGCAGCGGGCAAGCCGCCGCCGCGCTATCACAGGGGGTTCTGCCTGTCAGAGGCCGGTTTTCTCCTCAAAGCCCGGACCCTTGAACCGGCGCACGCCTGCCAATCTGGCAGAGATTTCCAGCTGCTGTTCGGCCTGGCCGTCGATCCAGGCCTGTGGAGTATAGATTTTCGTGATGGTGCCGCCGCTGTTTTCAGCGTGCAGGCCGCCATCGCGGACAGAATTGCCCATGATGTTTTTCCAGTAATCGAGTTCTGATGCGCTGGCTGGTCTGCCAGCAAACAGGATCGCGCCGGTCCGGAAATCGGATCAGCCGCGGATCAGCCCCCAAGGGGCAAAACGGTCAAAATACATGTGATGCCCTTTCCTGCTGAGGGGTTTCGATGAGGACCGGAAAGTCCCCTGGAAGACCCGCTGTTTAACCCCCTGCAGGGCGTCTGCGAAGCAGGCAAATCAGGCCGCCCAAGCGCTGTGGCTTTTGGGGAGCAATAGTGTTGCGATTTTGCGCAGCGGTCGGCGGGGATTCGCTAGGACTTTCTTAGGATCGGAACCCTATTGGAAAGAGGAAGACGGCCCGAAATTGAAGGACCCCACTAAAAATGCCAGCCTTTTTCTATCGACTGCCGGTGCGGATTTACGCATTGGCTGCGCTTGCCCTCAGCCTGATGGCGACGCTGACCTTTCTGCTGCTTTGGCAGTCCGTAAAAAATGCATATGAGATGCGTTATTCTGAGCTGCATAACGTCACCGACGCGGCGGTCAGCCTGTTGCACGACCTGGAGGAGGGCGTCAAATCCGGCCGCTTTACAGAGCAGGAGGCCCGCGATATCGGCCGCGAACGGCTGACCGCGCTGAAGTTCGGCGGGTCTGGCTATGTGTTTGTCTTTGACCACGATCTGGTGGTTCAGGCGCATCCGGTGATGCCGGACTGGGTGGGCACCAATCAGGGGGCCTTCAAAGATGTGACCGGCATCAAGGTCTTCGAGGAGCTGGAGAAGATTGCTGCTTCCAAGGGGGCAGGGGAGCTGACCTATTACTTCAAGAAACCCGGGTCCGATGTGGTGGAAGCCAAAATCGGTTATGTACAGGCCTACAAACCCTGGGGCTGGATTGTCGGCACCGGTGCCTATGTTGCTGATATCGAGGCAGGGGTTTCCGTGATGCGCACCGAGGCGCTGATCATTTTCGGGATCAGCCTTCTGACCCTGGCGGTTTCGGCCTATTTCATCACCGGCAGCGTCACCGGTCCGCTCAACGGGTTGAAAACCCGCATGCAGACAATGGCGGATGGCGATACCAGCAGCGAAATCCCGTCAGCCAATGCGCGCAGCGAACTGGGGGAGATCGCCCAGAGCCTTGATGTGTTCCGTCAGGCGCTGATCCGCCAGCAGGAGCTGGAAGACGCGGAACACGCCCTGAATGACAAGCGCAGCAGGGTTGTGGGGGTGCTTAGCAGCAAACTGTCGGCGCTGTCCCACGGCGATCTGACGGCACAGATCACAGAGGTGTTTCCCGAGGACTATGAGCAGCTGCGCCAGGATTTCAATGCCACTGCCAAGAACCTCAGCGGCACGGTGGAGCAGGTGATCGCCGCCGCCTCCAGCATCCGCAGCGGTGCTGCCGAGATCAGTCAGGCGTCTGACGACCTGTCGCACCGCACCGAGAGCCAGGCGGCGACGCTGGAGCAGACGGCGGCGGCACTGGATGAGCTGACAGCAAGCGTGAAATCCGCCGCCGAGGGCGCCCGCAGCGTCGAGGCCACCATGGATGAAGCCAAGGAAGAAGCCCGGACCAGCGGCGAAGTGGTGCAAAGCGCGGTTTCTGCCATGACCGAGATCGAGGAAAGCTCGACCAAGATCAGCCAGATCATCAGCGTCATTGACGACATTGCCTTCCAGACCAACCTTCTGGCGCTGAACGCAGGCGTTGAGGCTGCGCGCGCAGGCGAGGCAGGCCGCGGATTTGCGGTTGTGGCTTCGGAAGTGCGGGCGCTGGCGCAGCGGTCGTCAGACGCGGCGATGGAGATCAAGGTGCTGATCTCCGACAGCTCTGGCCAGGTTGCGCGCGGTGTGGATCTGGTGGGCAAGGCGGGTGACGCGCTGCAAAGCATTGTCAGCCAGGTCAGCCATATCTCGCAGCTGGTGTCCGGCATTGCCGAAGGCGCGGCGGAGCAGTCCACCGGCCTGAACGAGATCAACACCGGCGTCACCCAGCTGGATCAGGTGACCCAGCAGAACGCGGCAATGGTGGAAGAAGCGACCGCCGCCGGCCATATGCTGAAAACAGATGCCTCCAAGCTGAGCGATCTGGTTGCCCATTTCAAGATTGCAGGCGGCAGCCAGCCAGCAGCCCCGGCGGCCCCGGCCAGGGCTGCAAGACCGCCGGCGCCAGCCCCGACGGCCCATGGCAATGAGGATTGGGGCATGCCGCCGGCGCCCCAGCCCGCGCTCCAGCCTGCCGCTGCAGCGGCCAGCGGCAACGCAGCCCGTGATCTGTGGCAGGACTTCTGACCGGGGCGCATTGAAAGCAAAAACGCCCGGGAAAGGCGTTCCCGGGCGTTTTCCGTTTCAGACTGTCCGCTGGGATCAGCCGATGATCGCGTTCAGCGTGGCCGAGGGGCGCATCACCTTGGCTTTCAGTTCAACACTCGGGCGATAATAGCCGCCGATGTCGGCCGCCGGGCCCTGGGCTGCTGCCAGCTCGGACAGGATCTGTTCTTCTTTGGCGCCCAGCTCCTTGGCGATGGGGGCAAAATGCGCGGCCAGTTCGGCATCGTCGCCCTGTGCCGCCAGCGCTTCGGCCCAGTAGCGGGCAAACCAGTAGTGGCTGTCGCGGTTGTCCGGCTGTCCGACCTTGCGCGAGGGCGAGCGGTTGTGGTCGAGGATGCCCTGGGTGGCGTCCTCGGCGGCGGCGCCCAGCACGCCTGCCTTGGCGTTGCCTTTGCTGTCGGCCAGGAAATTCAGGCTTTCGCCCAGGGCGCAGAATTCGCCCATCGAATCCCAGCGCAGGTGGTTTTCCTCCACCAGCTGCTGCACGTGCTTGGGGGCCGAGCCGCCCGCGCCGGTTTCAAACAAGCCACCGCCGTTCATCAGCTTCACGATCGACAGCATCTTGGCCGAGGTGCCCAGCTCCAGGATCGGGAACAGGTCGGTCAGGTAGTCGCGCAGCACGTTGCCGGTGATGGCGATGCTGTCGTTGCCTGCGGTGATGGTCTTTAGCGACTGCGCCGTGGCTTCGCGCGGGGCGAGGGTCACGAATTTGTCCGCCACACCTGCGGCCTCCAGCGCGGGCTGCACGTATTTGATCAGCTCGGCGTCATGGGCGCGGTTTACGTCCAGCCAGAAGATCGCCTCGGAGCCGGTCAGGCGCTGACGGTCCATCGCCAGCTGGATCCAGTTCTCGATCGGGGCTTTCTTGACGGTGCAGGAGCGCCAGATGTCGCCTGCTTCCACGTCGTGGGAATGCAGGGTTTCACCACCCGCCAGAACCACGCGGATGGTGCCGTCTGCGGGGGCCTCGAATGTGGTCGGATGGGAGCCGTATTCCTCAGCCTTCTGTGCCATCAGGCCAACGTTGGCGACAGCACCGGCGGTGGTTACGTCCAGCGCGCCATTGGCTTTGAAGAAATTGATGCTTTCGTCATAGACGGTGGCATAGCAGCGGTCGGGGATCACGCAGTTGGTGTCGCCCTTGTTGCCTGCCGCGTCCCAGCCCTTGCCGCCGGCGCGGATCACCGCGGGCATTGAGGCGTCGATGATCACATCCGAGGGCACATGCAGGTTGGTGATGCCCTTGTCGCTGTCGACCATATACATGGCGGGGCGTTCAGTCGTGACTGCCTCAATCGCTGCCATGATATCGGCATTGCCGGACACGCGGTCCAAGAGATCGCCCATGCCAGAGTTCGGGTTCACACCCAGCGCCTCCAGCTCGGCGCTGAATTTTTCAAACACGGGTGCCAGCCAGGCCTTGACCGCATGGCCAAAGATGATCGGGTCGGAGACCTTCATCATGGTGGCCTTCATGTGCAGCGAGAACATGGTGCCGTCGGCCTTGGTGTCCTCGATGGCGCTTGCAAGGAAGGACGCGAGGGCTTTGGCAGACATGAAGGTGGCGTCTGCCACGGTGCCTTCTTCCAGTGGCCAGGAGTCTTTCAGAACGGTGACAGTCCCGTCCTTGGCGGTGAATTCGATTTTTGCGTCACCGGCCTGGGCGGCGCTGATGGTCGCCGATTTTTCGTTGGCATAGAAGTCGTTGCCGGGCATCGACGAGACTTTGGTCTTGCTGCCCGAGTCCCACGCGCCCATCGAATGGGGGTTGGCCTTGGCATAGTTTTTGACGGCCTTGGCGGCGCGGCGGTCGGAATTGCCTTCACGCAGAACCGGGTTCACTGCCGAGCCCTTGATGGCGTCATAGCGGGCGCGGATGGCTTTTTCGGCCTCTGAGGACGGGTCTTCCGGGTAGTTCGGAATGGCGTAGCCCTGACCTTGCAGTTCAGTGATGGCAGCGACCAGCTGCGGCACCGAGGCAGAGATATTCGGCAGTTTGATGACATTGGCGTCCGGGGTCTTCACCAGCTGGCCCAGTTCTGCCAGATCATCGTTCTGGCGCTGTGCGTCAGACAGGTTCTCCGGGAAGGCGGCGATGATGCGGCCAGCCAGCGAAATATCCTTGGTGCCGACCGAAACACCGGCGGCGGCGGCGAACTTGCGGATGATCGGCAGGAAGGATGCCGATGCCAGTTCGGGCGCTTCGTCTACAATGGTATACAATATGTCCGGGGTTTGATTTTCTGCCATGTTTCACAACCTTTCAGCGATCTTGGAGGCGTTTATGACGTCAGCCGGGCGAGGCCCGTGCCAGGGGTTATTCCAGTGGTGTTTCGGCGCAGCCTGACGGGGCCGGAACAGGCTTGGGAAGCCATTGATATGGCTCCCATGTAGAACAGGATTGCTGCAGGTGCAATGGTCTGGCGTATCCGGCTCCTGCGCGGATTGCCGCGGCTGGCCCTGAGCCGGGCGGAGAGGGGCGCTGCCCCTCTTGGGCCTGGGGCCCAATTCACCCCGGAGTATTTTGGGAAAGATGAAAACCGCAAAGAAGGGGATTATTCGCGCAGCTCATCCGGGGCGACGCCCCAGAGTTTTTTCTTGGGTGCCCAGCCGCTGTAGCCGCCGGCCGAGATTTCACACCAGCTGGTTTCGCAGTCGCCAAGCCGTGCGACCACGCCCAGCTCGAAAGCGGCGGTCACAGGCGCGCGGGTGTCGGGGCGGGCATGTACGGTCAGCATGTCCTCTTCGATCAGCACGGTGCGCACACCGGACAGCAGCGCATAATGCACCCAGCCGCCGGCGCCGTCGCGGTCCTGCACCCGGCGCCAATGGCCGTATTCCGCCGTGATCTCCAGCGGCATGCCGCGACGTTTGAACACCCAGTCGATCTTATGGGTCAGCGACGGGCCGCGGCGGACATTGCCCTTGGCGGCTTTCATCGAGACATAGCGGGGCAGGGGAAGGTTGGTGACCGGTCCGCGGGTTTCGGCTGCACAGACCATGGCGGTCAGCACCGTCAATGCTGCTGCCGCTGCCAGATGGCGCATTGCCATTGCCGCGTTTTTCACTGCCTGCCCGCCTCTTCTTGTCCTGCCGGGTTATGCCCAGCCTCTTGGTCCGATGGTCTGCCCGTCTGGTTTTGCCCCGCCGCGCCCGGCAAATTTCCGGGCGGGTGACAGGGGGAATGCGGTTGGGTTCTTGTGCCTCTGCGCATCCTGCGCCACGATGCCATGGAGGCGTGCAAAATGAAAAGCCCAAGGGAGATCACAAGTGCCAAGAGACCGATTGAGTGTTGTTGTTACGCGACGGTTGCCGGAACCTGTGGAAACCCGGCTGAGCGAGCTGTTCGATGTGCGCCTGCGCGAGGATGACAGGCCGATGACCAAGGCAGAGCTGGCCACGGCGATGAAAGAGGCTGATGTGCTGGTGCCGACGGTCACCGATACCATCGATGCCGGGTTGTTGGGCCAGGCGGGCGAGCGGCTGAAGCTGATTGCCAATTACGGCGCAGGGATCGACCATATTGATGTGGGCACCGCCCGTCAGCGCGGGATTCTGGTGTCGAATACGCCCGGCGTGCTGACCGATGACACCGCCGATATGGCAATGGCGCTGATCATGGCGGTGGTGCGCCGCATGCCCGAAGGGCTGGCGGTGATGCAGAAGGGCGACTGGCAGGGCTGGGCGCCGACCGCTTTGTTAGGCGGGCGGATCGCCGGGCGCCGCCTGGGTGTTTTGGGCATGGGCCGGATCGGCCAGGCGGTGGTCAAACGCGCCGCGGCCTTTGGCATGCAGATCCATTATCACAACCGCCGTCGGCTGCGGCCAGAGACCGAGGAAACATTTGAGGCGACCTATTGGGAGAGCCTTGACCAGATGGTGGCGCGGATGGATGTGATCTCAGTGAATTGCCCCTCGACGCCCTCCACCTTTCATCTGATGAATGCGCGGCGGCTGAAGCTGATGAAACCCTCTGCGGTGATCGTCAACACCTCTCGCGGGGAGGTGATCGATGAGCACGCGCTGACCCGGATGCTGCGCGCGAATGAGATCGCAGGCGCCGGGCTCGACGTTTATGAGCATGGCACCGATATCAACCCGCGCCTGCGTGAACTGCCCAATGTGGTGCTGCTGCCGCATATGGGCTCGGCCACCATCGAGGGCCGTATGGAAATGGGCGAAAAGGTGCTGCTGAATATCAAGACATTTGAAGATGGCCACCGGCCGCCGGATCAGGTTGTGCCATCCATGCTGTAAGGGCGGCGGCACCGCTGGAATTGTTAGGGAGGGTTTTTCGTGAAGTCTGTATTTCTGGCTGCCGCAGTGTTTGCTGCGGGGGCCGCCGCCGGGCAGGAGGCCGCAGATGCGGTTGCCCCGGAGGCTGCGACGGAAGGTGCGTTTACGGCGCTTTCTCCTGCGGTTGCTGCTGCGCTGAAAGCCAAGGCGGCAGGTCAGGCAGTGGAAGCCGAAAACTGGATGGTTGCTGCCGCCAATCCGCATGCAGTCGAGGCCGGCGCGGCCGTGCTGCGGGCAGGCGGCACGGCGGCAGATGCCATGGTGGCGGTGCAGACCGTGCTGGGGCTGGTGGAGCCACAGTCCTCCGGCCTGGGCGGCGGCGCTTTTCTGGTCTGGTATGACGCTGCGACCGGTGAATTGACCACGCTGGACGGGCGCGAAACCGCGCCGTTGGCGGTCACACCGACCCTGTTTCAGGATGAAACCGGCGAACCGCTGCAATTCTTCGATGCTGTTGTCGGCGGCCTGTCTGTTGGCACGCCAGGCACGCCGGCGCTGCTGGAGGCGGCCCACCGACGCTGGGGCCGCGCAAACTGGCCGTCGCTGTTTGAACCGGCCATTCAGCTGGCCGAGAGTGGGTTTGCGGTCTCTGCGCGCCTTGCCGGGCTGGTTGAACGCGACGCCGAACGGCTGGGACGTTTTCCGGCGACCGCAGAATATTTCCTGCCCGGTGGCGTGCCCTTGCAAACGGGCGATATGCTTGTGAACCCGGACTATGCAGCGACATTGCGTGCTTTGGCGCATGACGGGGCAGAGGCGTTCTATGGTGGCTCCATCGCTGGCGGAATTGTTCAGACAGTGCAGAATGCGCCTGGCAATCCAGGCGTGCTCTCAGCTGCGGATCTGGGGCTTTACAAGGTCAAGGAACGCCCGGCCGTTTGTGCGGCTTACCGGCAGTTTGAAGCCTGCGGCATGGGGCCTCCGTCTTCGGGCGCGCTGACTGTGGGGCAGATCCTTGGCATGCTGAACAGCTTTGACATGGCGGCGCTGGGCGCCGACAGCGCCGAGGCCTGGCGTCTGATCGGCGATGCCTCCCGGCTCGCCTTTGCCGACCGTGGGCTTTACATGGCCGACAGTGATTTTGTGCCGGTGCCGGACGCCGGGCTGGTCGAACCTGCCTATCTGGACGAACGCGCGATGCTGCTGGAACGGGCGACGGCGCTGGAGGAGGCAGGCGCCGGCAAGCCGCCCTGGGATCACGCGATGCTATGGGCCAGAGATGACTCGATCGAGCTGCCGTCGACTTCGCATATTTCCATCGTCGACCAGTACGGAAACGTTTTATCGATGACCACGACCATCGAAAATGCCTTTGGCTCGCGGCTGATGACAAACGGTTTCCTGCTGAACAATGAGCTGACGGATTTTTCCTTCCGCACGCAGCACAATGGCAGGCCAATTGCCAACAGGCTGGAGCCGGGCAAGCGCCCGCGTTCTTCCATGGCGCCAACCATTGTCATGCAGGACGGCAAGCCGGTGCTGGCAATCGGCTCCCCCGGCGGCAGCCGGATCATCGGTTATGTGGCCAAATCGATCATCGCCTGGGCGGATTGGGGCATGGGGATCCAGGAGGCGCTGGCACTGCCGCATCTGGTCAACCGTTTCGGCACCTATGATGTGGAGGCGGGCACCAGCGCCGAGGAACTGGCGCAGCCGCTGATGGATTTGGGGTTCGAGGTGAACGCCCGCGACCTCACCTCTGGCTTGCATGCGATTGACATCGGCAGCGTTCTGAAAGGCGCAGCAGACCCACGCCGGGAAGGCATAGCGCTGGGCGGCTAGAGGTGGTTCGCCCGGATGCTGCCTGCAATGCATACCAGCTACTGGGTATTGCTTGCCTGCAAACGTCATGCGTAGGTTAACAGGTGAAATGTTCCGGGGGGTATCGCCCTCTGCCTGGGGAGATTGCCATGGTCCAAGCCACGTTACTGCCGCGCAATGAGGCCGGAATTGCCGCGGCCATTGATGCGTTGTCGCAGCAGTTTGGTGACCGGCTGCAGATCGGCCAGGCGATTTGCGAACAGCATGGCCATACCACCACCTGGATCACCAATCAGGCACCGGATGCGGTGGTCTTTCCAACGTCTACCCGCGAAGTCGCAGAGATCGTTGCGGTCTGCGCCGAGTATGGCGTGCCGGTTATCCCCTTTGGCACCGGCACGTCACTGGAGGGGCATGTGAATGCACCTGCCGGCGGCATCTGTGTCGACATGATGCGGATGGATCAGATCATCGCGGTTCATGCCGAAGACCTTGACGTCGTGGTGCAGCCGGGCGTCACCCGTGAGCAGCTCAACACCTATCTGCGCGACCAAGGGCTGTTCTTCCCGATTGACCCCGGCGCCAATGCCTCGCTTGGCGGTATGGCCGCGACGCGGGCCTCTGGCACCAATGCGGTGCGTTACGGCACCATGAAGGACAACGTGCTGGCACTGGAAGCGGTGATGGCCGATGGCGGCGTGATCCGCACCGCGCAGCGGGCCCGGAAATCCGCGGCCGGCTATGATCTCACACGCCTTCTGGTCGGCAGCGAGGGCACCTTGGGCCTGATCACCGAGCTGACCCTGAAACTGCAGGGCATACCTGAGGCAATCCGCTCCGCCCGGTGTTCCTTCCGCAGCGTTGACGCCGCCTGCCGCGCGGTGATGATGACAATTCAATACGGCATTCCGGTGGCCCGTATAGAACTGCTGGATGAGATGAGCGTGCGCGCGGCCAACGTCTATTCCGGCCTTGATCTGCCGGAAACGCCGCTGCTCTTGCTGGAGTTCCACGGCTCGGAGGCGGGCGTGGTTGAGCAATCCGACATGTTTGCCTCCATCGCTGAGGAATTCGGCGGTTACGGCATTTCCGCCACTTCCACGCCAGAGGAGCGCAGCAAGTTGTGGCAGGCACGTCACGACATGTACTGGGCCAGCCAGCAGCTGCGCCCTGGTGCCAAGGGGCTGTCCACCGATGTTTGCGTGCCGATTTCGCGGCTGGCGGAATGTGTCAGCGCAGCGCGCCAAAAGGCCGAAGGCATGGGCCTGCTGGCGCCGATGGTTGGCCATGTGGGCGACGGCAACTTCCATGCGCTGCTGCTGATCGACATGGACAGCGAAACGGAACGGCAGAAGGCGGATGAATACATCGGCTGGCTCAATGAAATGGCGATTGAAATGGATGGCACCTGTACCGGCGAACACGGTATCGGCCAGGGCAAACGCCCCTATCTGAAGCAGGAACTGGGCGAAGCCACCCGATATATGGCGGCCATCAAGGCGGCGCTGGACCCGGAAAACATCATGAACCCCGGTAAGATCGTCGAGATGTGATTTGCCTGGTGCGGCTGGACGTCCGGCGGTGCAGGCAGCTCGGACTGGGATCGGGACAAGACACAGTCTGCCGCAGCTAGGTGCCGCAGCAAGGGTTTACGGCGAAAATCAACCTGTCCTCTTTGTGGATGTCCTATGTGCATGTCGAGGGCCGGGGTGCCCTGGCCAAAGCTGCCTGCAGGCCTGCGGGTGCGATCCAAGGAGTCAGGAATGGAACGCCCCCGGACGGGGGCGCCCGCAGAGCGGTCACCGACGGTGCTGTGGCGTCATTCAGTCTGATCAAGAAGCCCGGATTTGAACAGCAGACCCGCTGCCACTGCACCCAGTACCGGAGCAACAATAAACAGCCAAAGCTGCGACAGGGCTGTTGACCCGGCAAACAACGCCGGCCCGATGGATCGGGCAGGGTTTACGGAAACGCCGGTGACATTGATGCCAACCAGGTGGATTGCAACAAGCGACAAGCCAATTGCGAGCCCGGCCAGCGCTGCGGGCGCCCGGCTGCCGGTTGCTCCTAGAATGACAACCATGAACAGGAAGGTCGCCACGGTCTCAAACAGGAAGGCCGCCAGGGCGTTATACTCGCCCAGATATCCTGTGCCCCAGCCATTCTGCCCCAGCCCGTTGACGGCAACATCGTAGTCCGCCTTGCCGCTGGCAACGATCAGAAGCACCAGCGCTGCAGCGATGGCGCCAGCGGTCTGGGCCAGAATGTATTTCAACGCCTCCGGCATCTGCATCCGGCCTGCTGCCACCATGCCAAGGGAAACTGCCGGATTGATATGGCATCCTGAGACTGGCCCGATTCCGTAAGCCATGCCGATCAGAGCCAACCCGAAGGCAAGGCTGATACCTGTCAGTCCAATGTCAGCCCCCGCGATCACGGCCGAACCGCAACCGAACAAGACAAGCGTGAAAGTACCCAGAAATTCTGCAACTTGTTTATTCATTGGAATTCGCCTTTGCTGCGTTGGACCTTGTCTGGATTGTGCACCAGAGACGGGAAGGCGGGCAGGGGAATTATCCGGCCTGAATGCCAGAAGCGGTCCGCGGCGCCTGCTGGTGACGTCTGTTTCGTGTTTGGCGGAGGATAGGCTTACGGCACATTGACCGCGTTATGCCATTATCCTGAGCGATCCCGGTTGCCGCTGGGCGAGACACGCCAGAGCAAGAGGTCACAGGGAAACGGCAGCAACCAACCAAGGAAACGGCAGCAACCAACCAAGCCCGGCAAACGCCCGCGGCTGTATCCGTCGCGGCACCGTTCGGACCTGCGACTGACCATCTTGGGGCGGCTGTGAAATCCAGACAATTTTAGCTCCCTGTCCTCAGGGGCGCCGGAAAGCCGCCTCAATTCTGTACCACCTTTGAAGCTCTAGTTAATGCAGCCAGGAGAAAATTGGCAACTTGCGAAACCGGAGGGCGAAAGATGGGACTGAAGAAAGCAATGGGCATCCTGGTGTTCAGCACCCAGGCGGTGATTGGTGCGGATTACTATTTTCAGACCCGCGATGCCGGCCTGCATTGGGGGGATCTCAGCGCCACCGACTACGGCACCATCGTGCAGGACCGTTTTGCCCGCGCGCGTACCGCCAAGGAAAGGGCGCGCCGATACGGGCAGGACAGCAGCCAGCCCGCCTGGCAAAAAGTCTCCAGCTCCGGCAGCAGTCTGCTGGGGGGCGGCGAGCAGGTGGCCAGTACCGCGAGCAACGCTGCGGCAGAGCCGCAGCCAGTTTGCGTCCGTCGCGGCAATATTGCCGAGTGCTGACCGTCTTCCGTCAGCTTGAAACCGAAGTGCAGGGGGCCGCGGCCCCCTTTTGCATGTGCAGAAAAACGCCGTTTCCAGCATTGCTGTCACAGAAAACCAGTCTGAATCCGGTATGCTGCGGCGCGCAAGGTCGGTTTTGGGTGTTTTTGCGTCGGCCTGATTTTGCGCGGATTTGCCTGCGCAGGCATAACCACTGCCAAGAATCTCACAAAGCTGGAGAGCCGGAGAATGAAAACCCAAGTCAAAGCACTTGTTGTTGGCGGCGGCGCCGTCGGCACCTCGATTGCCTATCACCTGGCCAAGGCCGGCTGGGACGACGTCATGCTGATTGAGCGTGACGAGCTGACCTCCGGCTCAACCTGGCACGCAGCAGGCCTGCTGCCGCTGTTCAACATGTCCTATGCGACAACCCATATCCACAAATACTCGGTCGATTTCTACAAGACCCTGGAAGAAGAAACCGGCCTGAACGCTGGTTTCGCCGTGGTGGGCAACCTGCGCATGGCGCAGACCCAGGAGCGTATGGACGAATATATGCTCTATGCCTCCACCGCGGAAACCTGCGATGTGGATTATGAGTGGCTGACCCCGGATCAGATCAAGGAGCGCTGGCCGCTGATCGAAACCGGCGACCTGAAAGGTGCGATCTACCACACCGAGGACGGCTATATTAACCCGGCAGACGTGACCCAGGCGATGGCCAAGGGCGCTCGTCAGCGCGGCGTTGAGATCCACCGCAAGCTGCAGGCCGATGCCTTCCACTGGACCGGTACCCATTGGGAAGTCACCTGCACCAAGATGGTCGAAAAAGGCGGCAACCTGGTGCCTTCCGATGAGCAGGTGGTGATCACCGCCGAGCACGTCGTGACCGCATCCGGCAACCACGCGCAGCGCACCGCCAAGATGCTGGGCATTAAAATGCCGGCCATCCCGGTCGAGCACACTTTTATCGTCATGGACAAAGACCCCGAGCTGGTCAAATGGCGTGAAGCGGGCAACCCCGAGCACCCCGTTGTGCGTGATGCCGACAATGAATCCTATGCCCGCGAAGAGCGCGGTGGCTGGATCCTGGGCATCTATGAGCGTGGCGCACCGGCGCAGTTCGAACACGGCGTGCCGGACAGCTTCCGTGCTGACCTGTTCCCGCTGGATCTGGACCGTATTGCCGAGCAGTATATGGCAATGGCTGAGCGGGTTCCGTCCTGCGCCGAATCCGGTCTGAAAGACGACTTCAACGGCCCGATCTGCTACACGCCCGACGGCAACCCGCTGGTTGGCCCGGCACCGGGCCTGCGCAACATGTGGCTGGCAGAAGGCTTCTCCTTCGGCATCACCGCCGCAGGCGGCACCGGCTATTATCTGGCGCAGATGATGGTCGATGGCGAAGCCGAGATCGACATGGCATCGCTGGACCCGAAACGCTACTCCTCCAACTGGATGACCACCGAGTTCGCGGCCCGCAAGAACGAAGAGTGCTATGAGCACGTCTACATCCTGCATCACCCGGACGAAGAGCGCGCGGCCTGCCGTCCGCTGCGTACCGCGCCGGCATATGACCGTCAGAAGGCCCGCGGCGCACAGTTCGGCTGGGTCAACGGCTGGGAACGTCCGAACTACTTCGGCCCTGTCGATGCGCCTGAAACCTTCGACCACGACTCCCGCTCTTTCCGCCGCGGCGGTTGGTGGCAGCATGCCGTGGACGAAGCCAAGGCGATCCGCGAAGGCGTTGGCCTGGTGGACGCAACCGCCTTTACCAAACACATCGTCAAAGGCCCCGGTGCAACCCAGTTCCTGGATTGGTTCACCTGCAACAAACTGCCCAAGATTGGCCGCATCAACCTGACCTATGCGCTGACGGTTGCCGGTACCACCCGCACCGAATACACCATCGTCCGCAACGGTGAGAACAACTACTATCTGGTCTCCGCCGGTGCCTGGACCGAATATGACGCGGACTTCCTGCGCAAGGCCGCCGAAGACAAGATGGAAGAGTTCGGCTATATCGAGATTCAGGATGTGACCAGCCAGTGGGGCGTCTTTGCCATCGCAGGCCCCAAGTCCCGCGATGTGCTGAAAGAGGTGATTGTCGACGCCGATCCGGAAACCGCACTGTCGAACAAGCGTTTCCCCTGGCTGTCTGCCAAGCAGATCGAACTGGGCATGTGCCCGGTCAATGCGATCCGTGTGGCTTATACCGGTGAACTGGGCTGGGAACTGCATCACCCGATCGAGATGCAGAACTACCTGTTCGACCTGCTGGAGAAAGCCGGCGAGAAGCACGGTATGAAGCTGGTGGGTGCCCGCGCCCAGAACTGGCTGCGCCAGGAGAAATCCTACCGCGCCTTCGGCAACGAACTGGGCCGCGACGCGACCCCACTGGAAGCCGACCTGCCGCGCTTTATCGACTTGTCCAAGGACTTCCATGGCAAGGACAAGCTAGAAGAGACCGGCGTGCGCTTTAAGTGCTGCACCGTTCTGATCGACGGCCCGGCGGATGCAGATCCCTGGGGTCACGAAGCGCTGTATCTGGAAGATGGCGTCACGCGCGTGGGCCGTCTGACATCCGGCGGTTACTCGGTTGCTTTCGAGAAATCCATCGGCATGGGCTATGTCACGCCTGAGATCGCGGTCGAAGGCACCAAGCTGAAGGTCAAGATGCTGGACCAGCTGTGGGACGCGGTTGTCACCTGCGACAGCCCCTATGATCCGAAGAACGAGACCATCCGCCAGAATGGGTGATTTCCGGTCCGGCCCCTTCGGGGGCCGGCCTACCGTCTGAGGGACGGGTTGAGGACATCACGGGCGGAGCCCCGAACCATACAGAAGCGAAAAAATAGCCCCGGCCAATGTGCCGGGGCTATTCTTGTTGGGGGGGCAATCTTCGTGCTTGCACAGGGCAAAGTGAACGGCTCATGCTGATGTGTTTGGACTATCCACCCTGGCTTCCACACCCTGAAAACACACATGTCGGCAGGCAGCTCGCAGTTGTCCGTTGCATCCATCAAAGATGCCTCCAAGTAGAGAGGCATTTTCTGCATGGAACGAGGATGACTTTCGGCAATCTATGCGCAGGCTCGCTAGAGCTGGCCTCTAAGGTTTTGCAGCGTGCTGGCTTTACGGAGTATCTGGACAGCATCCCGCGCAGCAGCCTGTTTACCTGTACACCTGATGAATTCGAAGCCGTGGCTTCATCAGAAGAATCGCAGGCTGTTGGCCCGGATCTTGTCGTGAAAGCAGTTTTGCGGCTCGGTGAGGAAGGGTTTGATGCCACGGAAGAAATTGCCTGGTTGGCAGAGCGGTAGCGCTCGCAACGCTGTCCACAGCGTCAGGCGAAAGGCAAATCAGAAGAGCCTCGGCTGGCAGAGAGCGCCCGTGGTTTGCGCAGCCCGTCCTATCCATCCCGTCCCGGTTCGCTTGGATCACTTGAAAACAGCGCGATCTTGTTGCCTTGGGGGTCACGCAGGTAGCCAACATAGAAGCGCGGCCCGTAAGTGGCCCGAAATCCCGGTGGACCTTCGTCAGAGCCGCCTGCGGCAAGAGCGGCGGCATGTAGGTCGCGCACTTGCTTTTGGTTGCGCGCCTGGAAGGCGACCATCGACCCGTTGCCAGCCGAGGCCTGGCGCCCGTCAAAGGCTGGTTTGACGTAGAAATCGGGCAGAACGGGAGATTGGCCCGGCGGAACCGGCAGCGCGAAACTCAGCCCTTCTGGACCCTCCTCTAGGCTGTAGCCGAGGGGAGGCAGGAATGCAGAATAGAAGCGTTTCGCAAGGGACAGGTCATCCGCGCCAAATGTGACATAGGCAATCATGTAAGGGCGTTCCTTCCAGACGTCAGGCCATTCACCTAAGACTGTTGCAAGGTTGTAAGGCGGTAGGGGCTGCGGTTCAACACGGGGGTCTCCTCCCGCCCGTCACCGTTCGGATGTGACATCCGAAGGTTCCCGTTGGGCCAGGCAGGCCGCGCCGAAGGCGCGGCCTGCCTGGCCCGTGGCGACGGGCGCAGCCCGGCGCAAAACCTGACTGGCAGGGTCAGTCTTGTGCTGTCTCTGCCAGTTCCATGTGACCTCCGCCGCGCGACAGCACCTTGCGCAGGATCGGCTCGAAAAATTCCAGCGGCTTGGTGGGATACTCCGGGTCAAACGCGCATTGGTCGTATTCTTCGCAGAAATAGCGGCAGTCTTCCCAGTATGGGCTGTCGCGGTATTTATCGCGCGCATTGCGGTCGCCGCCGAAGTGGTGGTTGTAGTAGAAGCCCTGGAACACGCAGTGGTGCTTGAGAATCCAATAGGTTTTCTCGCTGACATAAGGCTTCATCATCGCCGCCGACAGCTCGCCATGGTTGTAGGGGGACAGGATGTCGCCGGTGTCATGCACCAGCGCGGCGACGATAATCTCGTCATCGGCGCCATCCACCCAGGCGCGGGTCGCGGCCTGGAGGCTGTGCTGGTAGCGGTTCACCGGGTAGGGGGTCCAATCCTCGTCCAGCGAGCGGATCGCATCGAGAATGCGGTCAGGCAGAGCGGCGTTGTAGGCCTCCTCATAGGCTTCGACGGCCTTCCAGTCCTCGGCGGTGGTTTCAGTGAAACTGGTCCAGGTTGGCTTGTGGCTTTTGTCCAGCATTGGCGCGGTCCTTTGGTTGATCTGCTGGCAGGGTAGCAAGCCAGTTCTGAGCAGGAAAATGAATTGATTTGCTCAGACTGAAAGGAAATACTGATTGCCATGCAGGTCAGCGCGTTCAAAACCTTTCTGGCAATCGAGGCCGCAGGCAGTTTTCACGCTGCGGCCCGGGCGTTGAACGTGACCCAGACCACCGTCAGCGCCCGGATCAAGGCGCTGGAGGCCGCACTTGGCACGCCGTTGTTTGAACGCGGCCCCGGCGGCACGCGGCTGAGCATGGCGGGGCGCCAGTTTCTGCCCTATGCCGAGCAGATGATGCGCACCTGGGAGTTTGTCTCCGGTGATCTGAAGGCCAGCCTGGCGGGGCAGGTGCCTTTGCGGCTGGGGGCGCAGCTGTCGGTCTGGGATCCTTTGCTGGTTGATGTGGCGGTCTGGCTGGAGGAAGTGCAGGGCACGGTGCCGTTCACCCTGAACTATGACCATACAATGAACATGGGCGAGGCGGTGGTCCGCCGCCTGCTGGATGTGGCGATCGTGAACGAGGTGCCGCCAGGCACGCGGCTGACCGCACAGGAGCTGCCGCCGGAGCGGCTGGTGCTGGTGGCGAACCGCCCGCTGCGGCTGGGACAGGATGGGCTGCCCTTGTTCATCAATCTGGAATTTGGGGCGGAATATGATGCGCAGCTGCACGATGTGCTGCCGGCCCGCCGCCGCCAGCATATCGTGCTGGGCAATGCCCTGATGGGATTGCGTTACCTGCAAGGACGCGGCGGCATGGGGTATTTTCCAGCCTGTATGGTGGCTGAAGCACTGGCGGCGGGCGCGCTGCATCTGGTGCAAGGCGCGCCGGAGATCCATCTCAGCTGCCGGGCGCTTTATCTGCCGGACAACCCGGCGCTGGAGCATATCCGCCAGGTGGTCCGCGGCCTTCACGAGGTGCGGGGCGGATAGCGCGCAAGCCGGAAAGAGGCGTTTAATTTGCGGGTTTTGCAGCCACCAGCGCGAGGTTATTGGCAGGCATCTCCACCGTCTGAACCAGTTTCAGCCCTTCGGACTGCAGCCAGGTGGTGACCGCGGTGTCGTCTTTGTAGCCGGTTTCCGGGTCATGGGTGGTGAGGGCTGCATGGAAGGCACGGTCACCGTCGCTGATCAGCTCTCCGCTGCGCAGGAAGGGGCCATAGATCACGAACAGGCCGTCGGGAGCGAGGGCCGCGGCGGCCTCGCGGATCAGGGTGCGGGCTTCGTCCGTGCTGATCAGATGCAAAAGATTCACCAGAACAATCAGGTCCTGGCCTGCATGATCGGCCCCCCAGCCGGGGGCAGTGGCATCCAGCATCACAGGGGCTGCGATGTTGGGAAGCCCGGTTTCATCGGCATAGGCCTGAATACTGGCGCGGCGGATGGCGTCCACCTCAGATGGCTGCCACATCAGGCCGGGCAGGCGGCTGGCATAGGCCACAGCATGCTGGCCGGTGCCGCTGGCAATCTCCAGGGCGCGGCCCTGCGGCGGCGCAAACCGGGCCAGAAGATCACAGATCGCTTCGCTGTTGCGCACGGCGGAAGGGGCAAACAGCTTGCCGTCCTGCGGCTGGGCAACCGAAGCCACACCGGGAACCGGGCGCACCGGCATCAGCGCAGCCTCGCAGGGGAAAGGGCGGCAACCGCCGTCGCGTCCAGAACCGGCGGCCGACCTGCTGTCAGATCAGCAATCAGCTGCGAGGCGGCTGGCGCGGTCATGATGCCATAGCCGCCCTGGCCTGCGCACCAGATGAAATCCGGCTGATCCGGGTCCGGCCCCAGCACCAGAGTGCCGTCGGCGACAAAGCTGCGCAGCCCGGCAAAGTTGCTTTCCACCCGCGTGACCGGCTCTGTCACCATGTCCTCGTAGCGGGCCAGCCCCTCTGCCAGCACCATGTCGTCGGCATAGGCGTCATGCGGTTCTACCGGGTCGGCATCAGCGGGGGAGACCAGCAGCTTGCCCGCATCGGGTTTGGCGTACCAGGTTTCGCCCGCGCCGATCATCATCGGCCAGCCGCTGACATCCTGGCCGCCGGGGGCGGGCAGCCGCGCCATTGAACGGCGCTTGGGCTGCAGGCCGATGGTCGCCACCCCGGCAAGCGCGGCCAGCTTGTCAGCCCAGGCGCCAGCTGCGTTGACCAGATTGCGGGCGGTGTAGATGTCACCGCCCGCAGTGATCTGCCAGCCGCCCGCAATGCGGGCGACCGCAGTCACCGGCGCCTTGGTCACAATCCGACCGCCTGCGGCGCGCAGGATCCTGGCAAAATCCTGCAGCATGCGATCGGTGTCGATATCTTCTGCGGCGCTGCTGATGGCGGTGAAGCCGACCGTTTCCGGGTTCAGGACAGGGATCATGGCGCGGGCCTCATCCAGGTCCAGCGGTGCCATGCCCAGTTCCTCCACGTCGCGGGCGAAAAGATCGGCCTCTGACTTGGCGCCGACCAGCATCAGCCCGCGCGGTGACAAATAGCCGCCTTCGCGCAGGTATGCGTTACTGGCGCGGTTCAGGTCGATGGTGGGGCCGTGGCCGTAGTTTTCCTCAAACAGCGCCGCAGAGCGGCCGGAGGAATGGTAGCCAAGCGCGTCTTCCATTTCGAGCAGGGTGACGCTGCCGAGGTCCGCCAGCCGGGCTGCGGCGCTGGTACCTGCCATGCCGCCGCCGATGACGATGAAGTCCTGCATGGGCCTAGTCCTTGTTGTCTTCTTGTTCTTCCAGTCGGTCCGTGGCGGGGGCGGGCCGCGGGCTGAGCGCTTGGATGGCGGCATATAGGTCGCTGTCCAGCCTGCAGTCCAGCGCCGCCAGTGAGGGCTGCAGCTGTTCTGCGCTGCGGGCAGAGATGATCGGCACCGGCGCCGCCGGGTGGGCGGCGGCCCAAGCCACCGCGAGCGTGGCAGGATGGGTGCCACGCTCGGCGGCCAGCTCTGCCAGGGCGGTTGCGGTCTGATGCATTGTTGCGGTTCCATAGCGGGCGCCATAGCGGCTGTCCTCGCTGAGCCGCCCGCCACCACCGCCGGCATATTTCCCGGTCAGCAACCCGCCGCCCAGCGGTGAATAGCAGGCGGCGGTTATGCCCTGGTCGGCGCACATCGGCAGGATTTCCACCTCTGCCTGGCGTTTTACCAGCGAATACATCGGCTGCAGGATGTCCACGGCCAGGCCGCAAGCCATCCCGGCCATCTGCGCCTTCATCACCTGCCAGGCGGCAAAGTTCGACAGTGCGGCATAGCGGATCACGCCTGCGGCCTTGAGCGCGGCAAAACAGTCCATCGTCTCGCGCAGGTCGGTATGGGGGTCGAACCGGTGCAAGTAGAAGACATCCACCATGTCCAGATCCAGTCGGCGGCGGCTTTGGTCCAATTGGGTGCGCAGGTTGGCAGCGCTGGCACCGCCCTCGTAACCGGCTTTGGTGGCGATCAGCAGCTGGTCGCGTTCGCTTTTGATCAGGCGGCCGAGGATCTGTTCGGAGGTGCCATCAGTATAGACCCAGGCGGTGTCGAAATGGGTGATGCCGGCGGCGCGGCAGGCGGCGTACATCTCTGCCGACTGTGCCTGGGTGGCTCGGCCGCCGAACTGCATGCAGCCAAAGGCAAAGCGGCTGGCAGGAGTGCCATCAGGGCTGGTGAGGGGCGTGCATGGAATCTGTGTCATGGCCAGAGATTTACACGCAAGGCCGGGCAGGCAAAGGGCAATTCAGGCTCTGGACAGACAAATTGCTTGGTCAAATGGCGGGACAGTGCAACTATTGGATGCAGTTCGAGAAAATAATTTGAAACGGGGGACGGACCATGACGGCACCCAACGCGCATCCGATGGCTGCGGGGCATATTCCTTCTTATGTCACTGCGGCGGACGGCAGCGATTATCTTTTTACCTTTATGGCGGTCTTCACGGTTGTACTGATCCTGCTGATCGGTGTCGCCTATTTTACCCTGCACGCGCTGCCCGAGAAGATGGCACACAAGAGCAATCATCCGCAGTTCCAGCTGGTCGGTATTCTGACGCTGCTTGCCTTGTTTACCCACAACAACGTCTTCTGGGTGGCGGCGATCCTGATGGCGGGGTTCCAGATCCCGGATCTGGCGGCACCGCTGCGCGCCATTGCGGATGCAGTCCGCGGCTTGGGGCGGGAGCCCGAGGCGCCTGTGCCGCAGGGCGGCGATACCCCGCAGCCGGATGAACCGGTTGCGGCTGCGCCAGTGCGGGCTGAACCTGTGGCTGAGGGGCATTGAGCGATGATTGAAACACTGCTGTGCGCGCTGGTCACCATCCTGCCAGACTTTCTGTTCCGCCGTTTTGTGCAGGGCAAACGGGTCGGCCAGGAGCTGACGCTGTTTTCTGTCTGGTATGAGCTGCGCTGGGGCCTGACAGCCTGCGTGATGCTGACCCTGATGGTGATCACCACGCTGTTCTATTTTCATCCGGCAACCAATACGGTCGCCTCTTACTTCCGCACTGTCACCATCCTGCCGCAGGTCGGCGGGCGGGTGGCCGAAGTCTATGTCGTCAACAATCAGGAGGTGAAGGCAGGCGATCCGATCCTGCGGCTGGAGGGGCTGTCGCAGAAGGCCGCGCTGGAATCCGCGCGGGCGGCGATTGCTGAGGTGGAGGCGTCGCGCAAGCTGGCGGATACCGACCTGGCCCAGGCGGATGCGGGCATTGCCCAGGCGCAGGCCGCACTGGCGCAGGCGCGCGACGATCTGGAGCGCAATCAGACATTGCGTGATCAGGGATCAAGCGCAGTGCGCCCGGCAGAGATCGAACGACTGGAGAACCTGGTGGACCAGCGCATGGCTTCGGTGGCGGCAGCGCAGGCGCAGAAGGCGGCGGTGGAACAGCAGATCGAAGTGCTGATCCCGGCACAGATGGCCAGTGCCCAAGCCCAGCTGCACTTGGCGCAGGCCGAGCTGGACAAGACGCTGATCAGCGCCGGTGTCGATGGCCGACTGGAGCAGTTTGCCCTGCAGGTCGGCGATTATGTCAGCCCGGTGCTGCGGCCTGCGGGCATTCTGGTGCCACTGGCCTCAGGCAGGAACCGGTTCCAGGCAGGCTTCAACCAGATGGCGGCGCAGGTGATCAAGCCCGGCATGATCGGCGAAATCGGCTGTATGACCCAGCCCTTCACGGTGATCCCGATGGTGGTGGTCGAGGTGCAGGATGTGATCGCCTCTGGCCAGCTGCGCCCAACGGATGAGCTGCGCGACCTGGGCAACATGCGCAAGCCCGGCACCATTACCGTGTTCATGGAGCCCTTGTATGAAGGCACCGCAGAGGCGCTGCCGCCGGGCAGCAATTGCCTGGCCAATGTTTATACCAGCAACCACGAGCGGCTGGAGCATGACGACAGCATCGGCACCGCTGAGTGGGCCTTCCTGCATGTGGTGGACACCATCGGGGTGGTGCATGCGGCAGGCCTGCGGCTGCGGCTCTTGCTGATGCCGGTGCAGACGCTGGTTCTGTCCGGCCACTAAGGCACGGGGAAACCGGCGGCGCGGCAGGTGCCGTGAAGGCGGCGCGCCGCCGTCTGGCTGCTTGGTGGCCGGACTGGCTCTGACCCGGGTGTCAAGGGCACTGTGGACAGGCTGGCCGCACCGGTGGCCTGTCCCGGAACGGATGGGACTGTGCGGCGGCATCTGCCGCCGCTGTCTGTCAGTCCGCAAAGCAAAGCTTGTTTCCGTCCAAGTCCCGCACATAGGCCGAAAACCGCGGCCCGCGCGGTCCCGGCGCACCCTCGCAGGTGCCACCGAGTTCAAGGGCTTTCTGGTGCAGCCGGGTGGTTTCCTCTGCTGACCCAAGGCTGAACCCCACCATTGTACCGTTGCCATTTGAGGCGGGCGCGCCGTCGAAAGGCAGGGCAGTCGCAAAGGCAAAATCATCCCGCACCCAGTAGGTCATTCGATCGCTTGGCCGGACCTGGGTGAGCCCCAGGCCGTCGAAAAGCGCGTCATAGAATTTGATCGATGCATCCATGTTGTTGGTGCCAACAACGAAATAGTTCATTTTCAAAAGCAGTCTCCAATGTGCCTTAACCTGCTGAGGTCAGTTGCCAGCAGGCCTGTGGTAGGGGGCGTACATCAGGTCGGTGACAGGGGATGTCAGCAGGCTTTGGAAAGAACACGGCCAAGCCCAAAGCGGATAGGGCCCGTCGTGTCCCGCCACTGCACCGCTTGCTGCGGGATGCCGTCTGTGGTGTGGGCCGCATGCGCCAGGCGTGAGGTGCCAATCTGCGCCACTGCGGTTGATGAATGCTCGTTGGGACAAAAAGTCACCAGATCGTTTTTCGATCCGCATCTCTCCTGCTTGGGATGCGCGGGTCATCTGCGCGCGGTCTGCCGTGGGATTGGAGGCAGCAGGGCGCCGAACATGCCATCCGCGCCCCTGTTCGCCTGAAAAGATCAGACATGGTCACCGCATCGGTTTTGGCAGGGGCCGGAGGCGCAGAACGCCCTTTCACCCCGCTGCATCAATACGGTAGCGTGGCGGCATGACAAGCTCTCCCCGATTCATTCACCTGCGCACCCATACCGAATACTCTCTGCTCGAGGGGGCGCTGCGGCTGAAGAAGCTGCCGGACCTGTGCAAAAAGCACGAAATGCCCGCGATTGCGGTCACCGACAGCAACAACCTGTTCTCGGCGCTGGAGTTTTCCGTGTCGGCCAGCGGTGCCGGTGTGCAGCCGATCATCGGCTGCCAGGTGGATCTGCGGTTTGCAGAACCGGCACCGGGGGAACGCCCCAAACCGCCTGCACCGCTGGTGCTGCTGGCCCAAAGCGAGGCGGGGTATGAGAATCTGATGAAGCTGAACTCCTGCCTCTATCTGCGGCAGGGGGGAGAGCTGCCTTATGCGACACTGGAGGAGCTGGAAGAGAACGCGGGCGGCGTGATCTGCCTGACCGGCGGACCGGACGGGCCGGTAGGGCGGCTGCTGCAGATGGGACAGCGTCCTGCCGCAGAGGCACTGATGCAGCGGCTGAAAGGCATCTTCCCGGACCGCCTGTATGTTGAGCTGCAGCGCCATCCGGGCGAACACGGCCAGCCGGAGGCAGAGAAGCAGACCGAGCGCGGCCATGTGGAGATGGCATACGCCATGGGCCTGCCGCTGGTTGCCACCAATGACGTCTATTTCCCAAGCACGGAGATGTTCGAGGCCCATGATGCGATGATCTGCATCGCCGAAGGCGCCTATGTTGATCAGGTGGAGCCGCGCCGCCGCCTGACCGCGCAGCATTACTTCAAGAGCCAGGAGGAAATGGTTGCGCTGTTTGCCGACCTGCCCGAGGCGATTGAAAACACCGTGGAAATCGCCAGGCGCTGTGCCTTCATGGCGTACCGGCGCGATCCGATCCTGCCCAAGTTCGCCGATGACGAGGTGGCGGAGCTGCGCCGTATCGCCAACGAGGGCCTGCAGCAGCGGCTGGCGGTGATCCCCCATGCGGTAAGCGTCGAGGAATACCAGGAACGGCTCGATTTCGAGCTGGGCATCATCGAGGGCATGGGCTTTCCCGGCTACTTCCTGATCGTTGCCGACTTTATCCAATGGGCCAAGGACCACGACATTCCGGTGGGGCCGGGGCGGGGCTCTGGTGCGGGTTCTTTGGTCGCCTATGCGCTGACGATCACCGACCTTGATCCCCTGCGCTACAGCTTGCTGTTTGAACGCTTTTTGAACCCGGAACGGGTGTCGATGCCGGACTTTGACATCGACTTCTGCATGGACCGCCGCGAAGAGGTGATCAAATACGTGCAGGAGAAATATGGCCGCGACAAAGTGGGGCAGATCATCACCTTTGGCGCGCTCTTGTCCAAGGCGGCGGTGCGCGACATGGGGCGGGTTCTGCAGATGCCCTATGGTCAGGTCGACCGGCTGTCCAAGCTGATCCCGGTCGAGGGCGTGAAGCCGATGTCCATCGCCGACGCGCTGAAGGAAGAGCCGCGCCTGAGCGAAGAGGCCCGCAATGAGCCGGTGGTGGACCGGCTGTTGACCTATGGCCAGCAGGTCGAAGGCCTGCTGCGCTCTGCCGGCACCCACGCCGCGGGGGTGGTGATCGGCGACCGGCCACTGGATGCGCTGGTGCCGCTTTACCGCGATCCGCGCTCGGATATGCCCGCGACCCAGTTCAACATGAAATGGGTGGAACAGGCGGGGCTGGTAAAGTTCGACTTTCTGGGCCTGAAGACGCTGACCGTCATTCAGAACGCCATGGACCTGATCTTTCAGTCGGGCCGCGATCTGCATGTGGCCGAGGATGGCACCCTGCTCTATGAGCCGCCCGAAGGGGCTACAAACCAGATCAACGCCATTCCGCTGGATGATACGGTCACCTACGACCTCTACTCCCGGGCCAAGACGGTGGCGGTGTTCCAGGTGGAATCCACCGGCATGATGGATGCGCTGAAGCGCATGAAACCCACCTGCATCGAGGACATCGTGGCACTGGTGGCGCTCTATCGCCCCGGCCCGATGGAAAACATCCCGGTCTATTGCGAGGTGAAGAACGGCCAACGCGAGATCACCTCGGTGCATCCGCTGATCGACCACATCCTGGAGGAAACCCAGGGCATCATCGTCTATCAGGAACAGGTGATGCAGATCGCCCAGGTGATGGCGAATTATACCCTTGGCGGTGCGGATCTGCTGCGCCGAGCGATGGGTAAGAAAATCAAGGAAGCGATGGACGCCGAACGCCCGAAGTTTGAAAAAGGCGCGGCGGAAAACGGCGTCGACAAGAAAAAGGCCAGCGAGGTCTTCGACCTCTTGGAGAAATTCGCCAACTACGGCTTCAACAAATCCCACGCGGCGGCCTATGCGGTGGTCAGCTATCAGACCGGCTGGCTCAAGGCGAACCACCCGGTGGAGTTCATGGCCGGTGTCATGAACTGCGATATTCATCTGACCGACAAGCTGGCGATCTACTTCGAAGAGGTGAAAAAAGGCCTGAAGCTGAAATACGTGCCGCCCTGCATCAACCGCTCGCTGGCGACGTTCAATGTTGTGAAGGGCGAGCTGGTCTATGCGCTGGGCGCGCTGAAGAACGTCGGTCTGGACGTGATGCGGCTGGTGGCCGAAGCCCGTAACGAGGACGGCCGCGAGCGTCCCTTTGTCAATGTTTTCGACTTTGCCCGCCGGGTGAATTTGAAAAAGGTCGGCAAACGGCCGCTGGAGATGCTGGCGCGGGCCGGGGCTTTTGACCAGCTGGACAGCAACCGCCGCCGGGTGTTCGAGAGCCTGGGCGCGCTGGTGGATTACTCTGCTGCGGTGCATGACCAGCGCAACTCCAGCCAGGTGTCGCTGTTCGGCGAAGCGGGTGAGGACCTGCCCGAGCCCCGCCTGCCCAATGTGCCGGATTGGCTGCCGGCCGAGCGCCTGTCTGAGGAATTCAAGGCGATCGGCTTTTACCTCTCAGGCCATCCGCTGGATGACTACATGCCCGCGCTGAAGCGCAAGGATGTGATGACGCTGGATGAGGTGACGGCCAAGGCAGAACGCGGTCCGTTCATGGCCAAGATGGGCGGTGTGGTGGCCGGGCGGCAGGAGCGTAAATCCGCGCGCGGCAACCGCTTTGCCTTTGCCCAGCTGTCGGACCCGTCAGGCGCCTATGAGGTGACGCTGTTCTCCGAGGTGCTGGAGAAGTCCCGCGAGTTTCTGGAAACCGGCGCCAAGGTGGTGATTACGGCTGAGGCGACAATGGAAAGCGACCAGCTGAAACTGCTGGTGCGCTCTGTCGGGCCGGTGGACAGTGCCATTGCCGATGCCGGGCGCAGTTCCCTGCGGGTCTACCTGAGTGATGCAGCGGCTGTCGGCACCGTGGCGCAGGTGCTGGAGGACGCCAAGGCTGCGGCCCGCAATGCCGCGCGCGGCGAGGTCTACATGTACCTGCAGGACCCCGGCCTGCCCGGCGATGTGGAGATGGACCTGGGCCAGGCCTTCCCGATCAACCCGCAGATCAAGGGCGCGCTAAAGTCGCTGGATGGGGTGATGGATGTGGAGGAGATTGTCTGACGTCAGCGCCAATGGGACAGTTTAGGATGATTTGATAAGAGAGGGTTTCTGGCACATCGTAACCACCAAGGAGTGGAGATGAGACA
>NZ_JBNAFX010000033.1:44466-46049 GCF_049800895.1 Leisingera sp. S232
ACTAGGGTCAGGACCTATTGATTGTCTGACGTCAGCGCCAATGGGACAGTTTAGGATGATTTGATAAGAGAGGGTTTCTGGCACATCGTAACCACCAAGGAGTGGAGATGAGACAGAAACCCGGAACACGTAAGAGCCACGGCGAGAAGGTCGTCAAAGACATTCGCCGAGTCACCCGCAAGCAGTATTCAGCGGAAGAGAAGATTAGGATCGTGCTGGACGGTCTGAAGGGCGAGGACAGCATAGCAGAGTTGTGCCGCCGTGAAGGCATTGCCCAGAGCCTCTACTACAGCTGGTCCAAGGAGTTCCTCGAAGCTGGTAAGAAACGCCTTGCCGGTGACACCGCGCGCGCAGCGACCTCGACCGAAGTCAAAGATCTGCGGCGAGAGGCCCGAGACCTCAAGGAAGTGGTTGCCGAGCAGACCCTTGAGTTGCGCCTTCTCAAAAAAGCATGATCGCGGATGGGGAAGACGACGAATGAGATATCCCGCATCTGAGAAACTGGAGATCATTCGCCTGGTCGAAGGCTCGCATCTCCCGACCAAGCGAACGCTGGGCATGCTGGGGATTCCCAGGACCCCCTTTTATCGCTGGTATGACCGGTATCTGTCGGGTGGCCCAGAGGCGCTTGACGATCGCAGCCCCAAACCGTCACAGGTCTGGAACCGCATTCCCGAGCCGGTGCGCGAGAAGATCAAAGACCTGGCCCTGAAAGAAAGCGACCTGTCGCCGCGCGAGTTAGCTGTGCAGTTCACAGACACAGAAAAGTATTTTGTGTCAGAGGCTTCGGTCTATCGCATCCTCAAGTCCTACGATCTGATCACCAGCCCGGCCTACGTGGTTCTGTCCGCCGCAGACGAGTTCAGAGACAAGACGACCCGACCGAACCAGCTTTGGCAGACCGACTTCACCTATCTCAAGGTCATCGGCTGGGGCTGGTTTTACCTGTCCACAATCCTCGACGACTACAGCCGCTACATCATCGCTTGGAAGCTTTGCACGACGATGAAGTCAGGCGACGTGACCGACACGTTGGACCTGGCGCTGCAAACATCGGGCTGCGATCAGGCGACGGTTCTGCACAAGCCGCGGCTGCTATCGGACAACGGTTCCAGTTACATATCTGGCGAACTGGCAGATTGGCTGGAAGATCGGCAGATGGATCATGTGCGTGGCGCGCCGTACCACCCCCAGACCCAGGGAAAGATTGAGCGGTGGCATCAGACGCTGAAGAACCGCATCCTGCTGGAAAACTACTATCTGCCGGGCGATCTCCGCCAGCAGATCGATGCCTTCGTCGATCACTACAACCATCGACGCTACCACGAAAGCCTGCAGAACCTAACGCCGGCCGACGTCTACTTCGGGCGCGGCCAGACCATTCTGCAACAACGAGAAAGGATCAAAAGAAAGACCATCGAAACCCGGCGCTCGCTTCACCGCAAATCCGCCGCATAATCAAACCAACCGGATGAGCCAGATCCTCTCTTAGGTGTTTGATCCCATGGTTTGATGGTGCGATCTGTTCTTTGGAATGGAAGGAAGCACTATGGGACAAGTTCGTCACGGGAGCGCCACGACCA
>NZ_JBNAFX010000033.1:46059-55144 GCF_049800895.1 Leisingera sp. S232
CCGAAACCCGGCGCTTGCTTCACCGCAAATCCGCCGCATAATCAAACCAACCGGATGAGCCAGATCCTCTCTTAGCTCAGGCGCCCATCTGTCCCAAAATCCCTGACGACGGACAGGTACTGACCCTCGGTCACTATGCGCCACTGGAAACTGAAGAGATTGTCGCCTATCAATCTGAAATCAACTTGCGCTAACCGGCGGCGTTTCAGTTTCGATTTATGTGGCTAAGCTCCTGTAAAGGAATGCCTTTCAAAAGCTGAACTCGCTGCAGTCAGTTCTGCTCGGCAGCATTTTGACGAACTCCAACTTTCAGCTCCCAAAGAAGCCCATATGCAAAATTTCAAATCACTTCAGGTCTTTTTCTGGGTATGCAAGCTTGGCAACTTTTCTGCCGCTGCAGAACGGCTGAATATGACACAACCAAACGTGTCCCAACGCATTTCTGCGCTCGAAACGCTGTTTGGGAAGTCGCTGCTGAATCGCAAGATCAAACCCATAACCCCGACCAGCGACGGGCAGCTTCTGCTTAGGCATTGTGAAACGATCCTGCGGCAGGTAGCGGCGCTTGAAACGGATTTGGAGCTGCATCAGAAACAGGCCCGTATTGTCCGCTTGGGGGTTTCTGAGACAATCGCGCAGATCTGGCTTTCCGAATTTTTAAGCCAGGTGCGGCTCAAGTTTCCCCGGGTCCGATTTGAGATCGAAGTCGATGTGACATCAGCCCTGAAAGCAGCGCTTGAAGCCGGAGAACTGGATTTATCTTTCATGCTGGGCCCTGCGCCAAGCAGTGACTACGCCTCAATCCAGCTGGGGGCTTTCCCCCTGAAGTTCTATTGCGTGCCAGGCCTTGTGCCGAGTGGGCATCTGACGGTGGAGGATCTCTTGCGCCTGCCGGTGATAACTTATCCCAAACGCGCCTATCCTTACGGCGCATTGAGAGAGGCGCTGTATCGGCTGCTGGGGGAAGCTCCGAAAATCATCACCTCAACATCTCTGGCAACGATCCGCAGTATGACCCTGGATGGCACGGGTGTTGCTCTTGTTGCAGATGGCGCAATTCACTCGGGCCTGGCGCCGCGCGACGCCGCAACTGACTTCACTTGCCTGACAAGTGACATCTCCTTGGATCCTCTTTGTTTTTTTGGGTTTTACCCCTACAGCCCTGGCAGCGGCATGTTGGGTGAAATCACTGAGATTGCGCAAAATGTTGCACAGAAGAGAGCGCCGATCTGGCCTTGAAACAGATCAGCTATTATGTTTACTTATATGAATTCATTCTTATAAATAATTTTGCGTAATATCTATGTTGTGCTTGTCTTGCTGACAACTTAACGTCAGGAGACTGAATAAAGTGTCGGCAAGCGAAAAACACTTTGAACCAAGTCCAGCAGATATCTCCGCGGCAAGGGCACGTATCGCCCCCTATGCGGTTGCAACTCCTGTTCTGGAAAACGAAGAACTCAACCGGCGTGTAGGCGGCAGAGTTCTGATCAAACCTGAGATACTTCAGCGCTCGGGCTCTTTCAAATTTCGCGGGGCGATCAACCGTGTTCTGCAACTGACCAAGGCAGAAAAGGCCGGCGGCGTTGTTGCCTGGTCTTCCGGCAATCACGGACTTGCCCTGTCATATGTCGCCAAGGAACTGGGCATCGACGCAACAATCCTGATGCCGCAGGAGGCCCCCAAGGCCAAGATCAACGGCGTGCGGGCAAATGGCGCGACTGTACGGCTTTATGACAAGACCAAAGAAGTGCGCGAGGAAATCGGTGCGCAGATCGCTGCTGAAACCGGGGCTGTCATCATTCCGCCCTATGATGATCCCTACGTCATCACTGGCCAGTCAACTTTGGGTGCCGAATTCTCCGAGCAAGCCCAGGCGATGGAGGCTCCTCTTGATGCCGCGCTGTTCAGTTGTTCTGGTGGTGGTCTGGTCTCCGGTGCGGCGACGGGTGTCCATGCTGTTAACCCCGACACAGAGGTGTTCAGTGTGGAGCCCGAAGGGTTCGATGGCATGGCACAGTCTCTGGCGGCAGGTGAACGTGTTACGGCCTCCCCCGTTCTGACGTCCATTTGCGATGCCCTGCTGGTGACTGTTCCGGGCCAACATACTTTCCCGCTGTGCCAGTCGCATCTGAAAGCTGGGCTGACAGTCACGAATGATGAAGTGATCGCCGCCATCCAGTTTGCCTATAAAAACCTGAAACTTGTCGTCGAACCCGGTGGCGCTGCTGCGCTCGCTGCTGTTCTGGCCGGCAAAATCGAAACTGCGGGCCGCACAACGGGCATTCTCTTGAGCGGCGGCAATGTCGATCCTGAAAAATACGCCACCTATCTTGTTTCCGAACTGCCTCCGGCAGCTCCAAATCAATAAGCAGGAAAAGAATATGCTTGATTTGCAAAGTCAAAAGGGCGCCTTGATCGCCAAAACCATCGAAGATTTCATGACGCTGGATCTGACCGGCGTTGGTCTGATCGACAAAATCTACACAGCCCTGCAAACGCAGCAGCCTGGCCCCGCCTGTATGGGCGGCGCAGAAATTCTGGTCAAAAATGTCCGGGAGCACGGCGGGCCGGTCGTGATTGCAACCGGTTTCCCCGAGGGCGCCGGTGTTCCGGAAACCGATGGCCCGGTCGGCGCAGCGCTGCTGGCGCGGGCTTTGTTCCTTGGCCTGGGGATTGAATCGGTAATCCTGGTTGATGAGGACTGGGAAGAAATGATGGCCGGGACATGCCGGGGTGCCGGTCTTTCGCCCCTGCCCTTCCCGGAAGACGGCGTCGTCCGCCCGATTGAATTTATCCGTCCGGTTTACATCCGCACCGTTCCCAAAGACGATGACGGCTGCAGAAAAATCACCGGAGCGCTTTTGAACGATACCAAGCCCTCGGTTGTGGTCTCGATCGAACGGCCAGGTATGAATGACCATGGCCTGTACAATGGCTTGGGCGGCCGCCCGCTTGACGGTTTGGTGGCTGACCTGGATCAGTTCTTCACCGCTGCAAAAGCACAAGACATCCCCTTTATTGCGATCGGCGACGGCGGCAACGAAATGGGCATGGGCGTGATTGCGGAGGATCTGCGCACCTTCAGTCCAAAAGCCAAAGACAGCGGCATCCCGGGTCGGGGCGGCGTTGCGGCAGTCATGGTTGCGGATCATCTGATCGTCTCCAATGTTTCGAACTGGGGCGCGACCGGTCTGGTCGCGGCGCTGTCGGCTCTGCTGGAAAAGCCCAACGTGTTCCACAGCGCGGAGCTGGAAGTCCGCTGCATTGAACAATGTGTCACCTTCGGCGGCGTGGACGGCATGTTCATGGCCCCAGAACCGGCAGTGGATGGCATTTCGGCCAAGGAATGGGCCGGTCTGATCGACAGTCTGCGCAATACGCTGGACCGCCTGAACGGCCGGGTAACCGGATGGAAGGGCGACAGCGGCGACTGGCGCCAGCAGAAGTGACAAAAGCAATGGGAAAAATCGATAGCCGCCTCGCTGAACTTGGGATCGAGTTGCCTGCAAGCAATCCCCCCCAGGGGAACTACCTGCCCTACCGCAAAACCGGGAATCTGGTGTTTATTGCGGGCCAGGGTCCGCGAAATGCGGGTGAACTTGTCTACAAGGGTATCGTTGGTCAGGACCTGACGCTTGAACAGGCACAGGATGCGGCCCGCCTGTGCGCGCTGAACCTGCTTGGTCAGCTGCGCAACGCCTGCGATGGCGATCTGGATCGGGTAACTGGCGTGATCCGATTGGCTGGGTTGGTACGCTGCACAGTTGATTTTGAAGCTCAGGCCAAGGTTCTGAACGCCGCCTCCGATCTCATCTGCGATGTCTTTGGCCCGGCAGGGGCCCATGCCCGCATTGCTTCTGGCACACACGCGCTGCCATCAGGCATGGCCGTAGAGATCGAGGCCGTTTTCGAAGTCGCAACGGATGCGTGACTTGCCGAGAGAACGCCACCTTACCCACAATTCAAAACTATCCAACGGAGGAAATCTGAAATGAAAACAATAACCAGTGCAGCCCTGCTCGCCGGCGCCGTTGCCGTCGCACCTGCCGCCGCGCAAGAGCTGGAAAAGGACCACTTCAAAGTGGTCGGCATTGCGTCCACCATTCCGGTTGCCATTTATGATGAGAAACCATTCTGGACAGACATTCTGCCTTCAAATTCCGGGGGCAAGCTGACGGCCGACCTGACACCGATCGAACAGATGGGCCTGGATGACCAGTCCATGCTGCGTTTGATGAAGCTGGGTGTGATGGATTTTGCGGGCATGGATATCACCAAAATGGCTGGTGACGATCCGCGGTTCGAAGCCTGCGACCTGGCGGGCACGCTGCCAACTGCCGAACTCGCACGGGAAGCCTGTTCTGCATATAAATCCGTCCTGAACGAGCGGATGGAAAACAACTGGAACACCAAATTGCTGGCAATCGGCGCGAATACCCCCCAGGTCATCTGGTGCCGGGGAGATGTTGGCAGCATTGCCGATCTCGAAGGGAAAAAGATCCGCGTTTACAACAACACGCTGCGTGACTTTATCTCTGGTGTCGGCGCGACATCCGTTTCGATTTCTTTCTCCGAAGTCGTGCCTGCGCTGAACAACGGGGTTGTTGACTGTGCCGTGACCGGTTCGCTCAGCGGCAACTCGGCTGGCTGGCCAGAAGTGACTGACAGCGTCTTCATGCTCCCGCTGGGCTGGTCGTTCAACGTGGTTGCAGTGAACAAGTCCCGCTGGGATGGCCTGCCAGAGGCGACGCAATCTTTCCTGACCGAACAGTTTGCGGCCTATGAAGACAAGATGTGGGCGACGCTTGCCGAAAGTATCAACCAGTCAGAGGTGTGCAACTCTGGTCAGGATGGCTGTACTTTGGGGAAATCGGCAACAATCAAACTGAACTACCCCAGCGACGCTGACCTGCAGCGGGCGGCCGAAATTGTGAGCGAAACGGTTCTTCCCGGCTGGGCCGAGCGTTGCGGTGCCGAATGCACTGCGAACTGGAACAGCAACATCGGTGCAACAATCAACCAGACGATCCAGGCGAACTAAATCTGGACCAAAAGGGGCCGTACCGCGTAAGCGGTGCGGCCTGTATGTCATCCCACTTCCTGGATGTCATTTCTTTAGCACACATTTCTAAGCAAATCGGAAAGCCACAGGATGAGCCCGCTTATACAACATACGCTCAGGTATAATCGCCTGATCACCCGATCTGGCCTTTGGCTGGGAGGGGCGGTCATGCTTGCAGCAGCGCTCCTGATCGGCTCGGACATCCTGCTGCGAGTCGTCTTCAACAAAGCAATTGACGGGGCAGACGAACTTGCCCGTTTTGCGCTTGCCATCGCAACCACATGGTCCCTTGGCGGTGCCTTGCTGGACCGTACGCACATTCGCGTGGACACGGCCTATGTCCGATTTCCGGCCAGGATGCAGCTCACGGTGGATATTGCCGCCCTGATTGCCTTTCTTGCCGTTTTTGCCGTCGTGACCCTCTTTGGCTTTGAACTGGTTATACAATCCCTTCAGACCTCATCCCGCTCCACCTCAGCTCTGCAAATTCCCATGGTTTACCCCCAGGCCATATGGCTTGGCGGGCTGATCATGCTGCTGTTCTCTGGTCTGGTGCTTTTGGCCTGCTGTCTCGCCTTGATTGCCAAAGGCGACTGCAAAGCAGCCAGCGCGCTGGCAGGCATCAAGAGCGCTGAAGAAGAAGTGCAGGAGGAAGTGGAGCTGCAACACACAGAAACACCTCAGACATCCAAAGGACATCAGCCATGATCGCAACATCTTTGGGAAGTTTGCTTGGATTGCTTTTCCTTGGCATTCCTGTGGCCGCAACCCTGATCCTTGTGGCGCTCATCCTGTCCGGCACTTTCTCTCCCCTGCCTTTGCACTTTGCGATCGGAGAAATCGCCTGGACGGTTTCAAACAATTTTCTGCTAATCGCCATCCCGCTGTTCGTGCTGCTTGGAGAGATCCTCTTGCGCTCTGGCCTGGCGTCGCGGATGTACACGGCTCTGGTCCTGTGGATGCCATGGCTGCCCGGCGGTCTGATGCACTCCAATATCGCGGCCTGCACAATGTTCGCCGCGACTTCGGGCTCCAGCGTTGCCACCGCTGCGACTATAGGAACGGTGGCGTTGGAGGAGGTCGAAAAGAACTCCTATAATGAGAGGCTGTTTCTGGGAACGATCGCCGCAGGCGGCACATTGGGCATTTTGATCCCGCCTTCGGTCAATCTCATCCTGTATGGGGTGCTGACTGAGACCTCCATTCCCAAACTGTATCTTGCAGGGCTGATCCCCGGCATTCTGTTGGCGGCGCTATTTATGGTTTTGGTCGCGGTCGTCTGCACCATGAAACCTGAGTGGGGTGGGACCAGAAACACTGCGACACGCGCGCAGAAACTCCAAGCATTGCCGGACCTGTTGCCACCCGTGGCGATCTTTGTCTCCGTCATCGGCTCCATCTATCTGGGCTGGGCAACCGCAACCGAAGCTGCCGCCCTGGGTGTGCTTGCGGCCCTGGTAATCGCGGCCTGCTACAGGTGCCTGTCCGTAAAAGTTATCCTGGACGCCTTTGAAGGTGCGATGAAAACCACCGCGATGATCATGGCTGTTATGATCGGCGCCTATTTCCTCAACCTTGTTTTTGGGGCTATCGGACTGCCTCAGGCCGCCAGCAACTGGATTGCGGGAATGAACCTGGAGCCGCTCGCGCTCTTTGGTCTGGTTGTTCTGTTCTATTTCATTCTCGGCATGTTCATGGAGACCCTCTCGATGATGGTGGCAAGTGTTCCGATCATTGCGCCCATCATGGTTCAGGCTGGTTTTGATCCCGTTTGGTGCGGTATCGTGATTGTGCTGCTGATGGAGATCGCTCTGATTACCCCGCCCGTAGGCTTGAACCTTTTCGTGGTTCAAAGTGTGCGCAAGCGAGGTCCGGTCGAAGACGTTATCTTTGGCGCCCTGCCTTTCATGCTGATCATGCTTCTGTTTGTCGGCATCTTGTATCTGTTCCCGCAGATCGTGCTTTTCATTCCATACGGATAACCAAGCACTTGTCACATTTCCCCGGGCCAAATCCACTTGATGAGCGAGGCCCGGCCATCCACCTGCAATGTTATCCTTCCTTGTTGTACGCCCGACACCGGTGATCCAAGCCCCCTCTGCAAGCGTGCCCCTTGGTCTTTCAAGGCCTCTCTGAACCAGACGACGTCCTATCCGCGCTCCCCCTGCAGCCACGCGAGAACTGGACCGGCTGATTGCAGAGCGCGGGGCGCCGGGAGCAATTGTGTCTGACAACGTCCTATGTCGGGAATTTCCGGCTGCTTAGGTCAGCAGGTCATGGAGCATCCGGAGCCCCGGACGCCCTGACAGGTTGGCCCAGACGGGTTCTGCCGTCAAGAATTGATCTCTTCCATAGCAAACACAGGGTACGCGCCTTGGCGGCCCTCACCGTCCTTAATACGAGATCCCATGTTCGCCGCGACTTCGGGCTCCAGCGTTGCCACCGCTGCGACTATAGGAACGGTGGCGTTGGAGGAGGTCGAAAAGAACTCCTATAATGAGAGGCTGTTTCTGGGAACGATCGCCGCAGGCGGCACATTGGGCATTTTGATCCCGCCTTCGGTCAATCTCATCCTGTATGGGGTGCTGACTGAGACCTCCATTCCCAAACTGTATCTTGCAGGGCTGATCCCCGGCATTCTGTTGGCGGCGCTATTTATGGTTTTGGTCGCGGTCGTCTGCACCATGAAACCTGAGTGGGGTGGGACCAGAAACACTGCGACACGCGCGCAGAAACTCCAAGCATTGCCGGACCTGTTGCCACCCGTGGCGATCTTTGTCTCCGTCATCGGCTCCATCTATCTGGGCTGGGCAACCGCAACCGAAGCTGCCGCCCTGGGTGTGCTTGCGGCCCTGGTAATCGCGGCCTGCTACAGGTGCCTGTCCGTAAAAGTTATCCTGGACGCCTTTGAAGGTGCGATGAAAACCACCGCGATGATCATGGCTGTTATGATCGGCGCCTATTTCCTCAACCTTGTTTTTGGGGCTATCGGACTGCCTCAGGCCGCCAGCAACTGGATTGCGGGAATGAACCTGGAGCCGCTCGCGCTCTTTGGTCTGGTTGTTCTGTTCTATTTCATTCTCGGCATGTTCATGGAGACCCTCTCGATGATGGTGGCAAGTGTTCCGATCATTGCGCCCATCATGGTTCAGGCTGGTTTTGATCCCGTTTGGTGCGGTATCGTGATTGTGCTGCTGATGGAGATCGCTCTGATTACCCCGCCCGTAGGCTTGAACCTTTTCGTGGTTCAAAGTGTGCGCAAGCGAGGTCCGGTCGAAGACGTTATCTTTGGCGCCCTGCCTTTCATGCTGATCATGCTTCTGTTTGTCGGCATCTTGTATCTGTTCCCGCAGATCGTGCTTTTCATTCCATACGGATAACCAAGCACTTGTCACATTTCCCCGGGCCAAATCCACTTGATGAGCGAGGCCCGGCCATCCACCTGCAATGTTATCCTTCCTTGTTGTACGCCCGACACCGGTGATCCAAGCCCCCTCTGCAAGCGTGCCCCTTGGTCTTTCAAGGCCTCTCTGAACCAGACGACGTCCTATCCGCGCTCCCCCTGCAGCCACGCGAGAACTGGACCGGCTGATTGCAGAGCGCGGGGCGCCGGGAGCAATTGTGTCTGACAACGTCCTATGTCGGGAATTTCCGGCTGCTTAGGTCAGCAGGTCATGGAGCATCCGGAGCCCCGGACGCCCTGACAGGTTGGCCCAGACGGGTTCTGCCGTCAAGAATTGATCTCTTCCATAGCAAACACAGGGTACGCGCCTTGGCGGCCCTCACCGTCCTTAATACGAGATCCCAAATCCCAAGCAGAAAGCCCGAACATTATCTACGAGGTCAGCGAACTGCCTCCACGGCCCTTGTCAGAGAGAGGTCTTTCCGCCTGGGCTCACCCCTCGAAGAAGGGGCGATAGGGTTCGCCGTGTTTGACCACGGCGTGTACGGTGCGCGCCATCTTGGCCGCGATAGCGGTATAGGCCTTGCGGCGCAGATGGGCATTGTGCCGGTCCTTGG
>NZ_JBNAFX010000034.1:0-48144 GCF_049800895.1 Leisingera sp. S232
TGAGCCAAGAACACTCCCTTATCAAACATCGCTATTTGGACCCATAGGCGCTGACGTCAGACATGGCGCATCAGGTTGCGACAATGGTGCAGCGTGGTTTGCAGCGCGAACGCATTGAAACCAGATAGCTGCTATCAACCCTGGAACTGCTCCCCCGCCCAATCTCTTGCAGCTGCGGCTGCCTTCAGCATCTCAGCAATGACCGGGCGATAGGATTATCAAAGCAGGCGAAACAGCCAGAACTTTGCTGCAGCGCAGATCATCCGCTTCTCGTCGTCCGACCAATTCCGGCGCCTGCGCCGCTTTTCCATGCCCGACCTCGATAATGTCTACTTGTTCGCTAATGGACAAAACCCCTCACTTAAGATCACCGTCAGTGCGGTCAGGCCGGATGGTTGCCTGGAAGCTGAGAAGCTGGTTCTACAGGAAAAGCTCAAGAATCCCGGTCGAACGCGATACAGCTTTCAGCAATTGTTTGGACTCTCCATGAAGTTCCTCTCAAGCCCTTGCAAAGTTTGAAGATTCGGCGGTTTCGAGTTGGGAAAAGTTGTGCTTCGTTTGGTGTTTATAGAGCCTGTTCACTAAAGTCGGGACAACGGCTTTTTGAACACCAAATTTTCAATTCGATTCGATGAGTTAGGAGGTCAGGACATGATGATATTGCAAAATGCTGCATGAGGGGAAAATTGAACACCAGTTGGCGGATTTGGTATTTTATGACCTGACATTTGGGCCTAATCATATCAACTATGGATAGCAGCTCCCGCCTGACAACCAAGATCAGACTGCGCCAGTTGCGTTGTTTTGTTGCGGTGGCCCGCAAGAAAAGCTTTGTGCTGGCGTCGGAAGAATTGGGATTAACCCAACCGGCCGTTAGCCGCAGTATCAAGGAACTGGAGCTTATCCTTGGGGAGCCTCTGTTTGATCGCAGTACACGTGGGGCGACGCTGACGGAAAAGGGGGTGGGTTTTCTGGATGCAGCCGAGGCCGCGATCCTGCAGATCAATCAAGGGCTCCAGTCGTTCTTTGGTGGCGATCAACCGGCGGAACAGGTTCGCATTGGCGCGCTGCCGAATGTCTGTTCGCAGTTTTTGCCCGGCCTTGTGCGAAAGTTCAAAGAAGGTCACCCAACCACAACCGTCACAATCTATCCGGGAGCAAATGCAGGATTGCTTGATGGCCTCAGGCGGGCCGAGACGGATTTCGTCATTGGCCGGCTGTCTTCCAGTGAAGATATGCGCGGGTTGGCCTTTGAGGCTCTGTTTGATGAACCCTTAGTGTTTGTTGTGCGCGATGGTCATCCAGTGATCAAACGCACCCCATCGCTGGATGATCTGCAGCGCTTTCCTTTGATACTGCCGCCAAAGGGCACGATCATTCGGCAGGAGATTGACAGGTATCTTGCTGGCAACGGTCTGACGAAGCCGCAAAACCTTGTCGAGAGCACGTCTTCGGATTTTCAGCGGGCGTATCTGATGGCGACCGATTGCATCGCGGCTATTCCGAAAGGGGTTGTTCAGAGCGATCTCAACCTTGGTTCGCTTGTCGAATTGCCGATTGGCGAAGGGGAGCTCAAAGGGCCGGTCGGGTTGACAACAAATCCGATGCTGACGCCGAATAGTTCTGTTGTTGAGATACTTAGCCAAATTCGGCGGCATCGAGATACCTAAAATGGTATAGTAAAAGCTTGCAATTTCATTTAACATTTCGAAAAAGAAATGAAATGTTCTTGCGAGGGTATATCCAAGGGAGGACATTCACAAATGGGTCACTTCAAGACATTTATCGCTGCTGCTGTCATCGGCGTCGCCGGTGTTTCTGCCAACGCGCAGTCGCTCAGCCTTGAAGGCGGCGGCGCGGCGTCTCTGACGGGCATTGTGCCTCAGACTTATGCGCAATTCGCGGCTGAGGAAGACTTGAATTTACAGGTGGTCCTGGGCCAAACGCTGACGCGTTCCGCGTTGAAGCTGGCTGCGGGGCGGATTGACATGGCGGTCATTCCTCCGGGGGCCTATGGCGCAATGTCGCGCGGGGTTGGTCCCTATGCGCAACAGGGTGATCAGGCCAAGCAAGTTGCGCCAAACATCCGCGCTCTGTTTGGCTTTCCAGCCGGCACGTTCCACGGCATCACCTGGGCTGACAGCGGCATCGAAAACTGGGCGGATGTGGTCGGAAAACGTGTTTACATCGGGCCGCCGGCCGGAGCTGCGAGTGGGCAGATCAAAAAACTGATTGCACTTGGATCAGGCGGTGTGACAGACGCGGATTACGAAGGCATTCGCGCGCCTTGGAGCGCAGCGGCGCAGTCCTTTCAGGATGGCCAGTTTGATGTCTATGTCGCCTCTGCAGCGGTTGGAAGCCAGGTTCTCAACGAGTTGAGCCTCCAGCGCGAGATCCGGATTTTGGGTGTGCCTGAGGATGTCCTGGGTTCCGAAGCCTGGAGCACCTTCCTGGTCGAAGCGGCACAGTTTGAGTCCACTATTCCCGCGGGCACCTATTCAGGTCAGGTCAATGGTGACAGCGCTCTAACATCCGCGGCCTCTGCCATGATGATGTCCGTTCACAAGGACATGTCCGACGATCAGGCCTACGCGCTGACCAAGGCCTATTGGACAAACCTTGATGCGATGATGAATGCAAATGCGCTGATGCGTTCGATCGACCCCGACCTGCCGTTTGCCGGCATGAACGCAAAACTACATCCTGGTGCAATTCGCTATTACCAGGAAGCAGGGGTCGAGGTTCCTCAGGACCTTTTGCCGAACTAAGGCGAACCCATGCAGCGGCGTGATTGAAGCGCCGCTGCAAAACTACGCGCCACGGGAACTGACATCTTAATGGGAGGGCTGGAGCATGTCTGGCAACGCAACAGGTGCGCCACGCATCGCGGGTTTTTCAGTTTTTGCCATCGGCCTGGTCATCGCGTTGATGGGGCTGGCAAATGTTATGCCGACCTACAACGTCCTGCCACGGATCGGGCCTTTCCCGGTTGAGTGGTTCCGGCCTCTGTTTTACTGGCTCGGCATTTTGGTCTTCTTTGCCGGTGACGCCGAGAAAAAGGCGCTTGCGGGGAAACTCAACGCGTTTCACCTGGCTGCCTATGCTGTAGGTTTTGTCGCGATCACCTATGTGTGCTGGGACTATTACAGGATCGGCCAGATCATCGCCAATTCGGTCATGTTCTTTGGTCCGCGTGAGCTTTACCTGTCTCTGGTTGCAGCCGCCATATCGCTTTGGGCCTGTTGGATCCTATGGGGTGCGCCTATCGCCATCATCGGCGCCATCGCACTCCTTTACCTCGGCACGGGCCAGCATTGGCCTGGCGTCCTGGCAACAGCGCCAACCGACGTCTACGACACGATCCCGGCCAATGTCTGGTATGATAGCGCACAGGGCATCCTGGGCTCGATCATGGGCGTGGTGCTGACCACAGTTCTGCCCTTCATCATCCTGGGCGCGATCCTCGAAGGGTGCGGCGCGGGCGGCTCTATGATCCGTATCTCGTTCCATCTGATGAAGAAATTCAAAGGCGGACCGGCCTATGCTGCGATCCTGGCCTCGGCTCTGTTCGGTACGGTTTCGGGATCGGCGGTTGCCAATGTGGTCGGCACGGGCGTGGTGACGATCCCGATGATCCGCAAGCGCGGGTTCAATTCGAATTTCGCAGGCGCGGTTGAGGCCGCAGCCTCGACTGGCGGGCAGATTTTGCCGCCGATCATGGGCGCAGCGGCGCTTGTGATGGCCGATATCGTCGGAGTCAGCTATCTGACGGTGATCCTTGCAGTCATCATTCCGGCGCTGGCCTACTATGCCTCGCTGTTTCTGGCGGTGTATTTCGAAGCGCAGAAACTCGACATTCAGGTCACGGATGAAGACGTGGGCGTGCCGGCCCCGGTCGCACAGGACTGGATCAACATGCTCTTGGTCTTTGGTCCCATCGCAATCATCGTCTATTTGCTGATTGGCGGCCTGTCGGCAGCGGGCGCATCCATCGCGGCGATCCTGCTTCTGGTGCCGATGAGCTTTCTAAATCCCGAAGTGCGCAGGGCGCCCCAAAAGCTGATTGCGGCGCTGGCGGATGGTGGCAAGGTGGTTGGGCAGCTGGCTGTAGCAATCGCGATTGTCGGCATCGTGGTGTCCACGCTGGCCGCGACGGGTGTGCCAACCAAATTCGCCGTCCTTCTGTCGACGGCCTCAAGCAATTCGCTGCTGGTCGCGCTGATGATTGCGGCAATGGGATGTATCGTTCTGGGCATGGGGATGCCGACGCTCCCCGCCTATATCGCGATTATCTCGGTCATGGGTCCGACCTTGCAGGGCTTTGGTATGGATCTTCTGGCCGCGCATATGTTTGTTTTCTTCTTCGGTGTGGCCGCAGGCATCACACCTCCCGTGGCCCTGACGGCCTTTGCCGCAGCTTCGGTGTCCGGCGGGAGGCCGATTGCGACAGCCATCGCCTCGACCCGCATCGGGGCAATGATGTTCCTGATCCCTTTTGCCTGGGCGTTTGATGATGCCTTGCTGCTGGGGATCGGCGAAACGGACTGGACCAAGGTGATCCCGTCGATCCTGTTCCTCCTGGCTGCGCTTTACTTCTGCGCCAGTGCGCTGATCGGTCATGACCGCGGCAAGCTGAGCCTGATCGAACGCCTGTTGAGGTTCGCTGTGATGGTGACGCTGCTGTCGCCGGTTCTTTGGGCTGAGATCGCGGCGCTGGTTGTCGGGATTGCCCTGGTCGCATTCCGCTATATCGGTGGATCAAAGGCAGAAGGGGCAGCGGTATGACCAAACGTCCGAACTTTATCCTGTTCATCACCGATCAGCATCGGGCCGACTACCTGGGCTGCTATGGCCATCCGATTGTGCAGACACCTAATATCGACGGGATGGCAGAACGGGGCGTGTCCTTCGACAAGTTCTATGTCGCAAGCCCCGTCTGCATGCCCAACCGCGCAAGCCTGATGACGTGCCGGATGCCTGCCAACCACGGTGTTCGCATGAACGGTGTGCCGCTTTCCAAGCGCAACGTGACCTTCGTCGAGGTCTTAAAGGAGGCAGGCTACAAGACTGCGCTGATCGGCAAGAGCCACCTGCAGACCTTTACCGGCATGGCGGCAACACAAAAGATTCCAAAAGCGCGCGAGGGGTATTTCCAACCCAACGGTCCCCTCAGCGAGGCCGTTCGCCATGACCTGGCTGAAGCGGTCTATAAGGTGGAAGAACCAGATTTCTGGTCCGGGCCGCAGCCAAAGGTTCCGACACCTTTTTACGGCTTTGACCATGTCGAGCTTGTCACCGGGCATGGCGATCACATTGGCGGCGATTACACGGCCTGGCTGCTGGAGCGCGAACCAGAGGCTGCAAAGCTGATCGGCGCGGAAAACCAACTGTCCCACGATTACAGCTGCCCACAGGCAGTGCGAACGGCGGTTCCGGCCGAATTATACTCGACGACCTATATTGCCGAGCGTGCGGAGGCCTGGCTGGCCGAGCAGGCCGAAGGCGATCAGCCGTTCTTTTTGATGGTCAGCTGGCCGGACCCGCATCATCCGTTCAACCCGCCCGGCAAGTACTGGGATATGTATGATCCGGACGGCATGCCAGTGCCCGAGGCGTTTACACGCAACGACTGGACCCCGCCGCCGCATGTCGGGGGGGTGATCGAGGAGCGAAATGCGGGCAAAGCCGCCCTTCAGGGTATGAACGCAATTGGCTGCTCGGCGCGCGAGGCGCAGGAAGCGCAGGCTTTGACGTGCGGCATGATCACCATGATCGACGATTGCGTCGGGCGGGTGCAGGCGGCGCTAAAGAAAAGCGGTCGTGCGGAAGACACCGTCGAGATTTTCACAACCGACCACGGCGAACATTTGGGCGATCATCAGCTTCTCTTTAAGGGGGCCGAGCAATACGAGCAGATCACCCGTGTCCCGTTCATCTGGGCGGATCCGCAGGCGACAGGCGGTCTGCGCACGGACGCGATTGGCCAGACCCAGGACATCGGCACAACCATTCTTGAGCGTGCGCGCATTGAGGCGCCCTGGGGCATGCAAGGCATTGATCTGATCGACGGCAAGGACCGCAGCGTTGCCTTTATCCAATATGCCCACCAGAAACCGATGGATGGTCTCGCGGTCCGGCCGCACGTACATTCAGTCCGCGATGCGCAGTACCGGATGAGCGTCTTTCAGGGTATGAACTGGGGGGAGCTTTACGACCTTGAGGCCGACCCCGGTGAGTTCGTGAACCTGTGGGACGATGCGGGAATGGCATCCGTCAAGCTGCGGCTTCTGGAGCAGCTAGCCCAGGCCGAGATGGCCCATGTCGACCAGGCGCCCATGCCGACCGGGAGGGCGTAAGATATGAATTGGCTCTCTCATAATGGGGTTGGACTGCACTGGCGCCGGGACGGTGATCCGAATGGGTCGGCGATCCTGTTCCTCAACTCGCTTGGGACGGATCTGCGCATGTGGGATGCCGTGCTGGAAAGCTTGCCGCAGGGGCACAGCCTTCTGCGGTTGGACACCCGTGGACACGGGCTAAGCGACGCACCGGCGGGCGCCTATTCATTGGAAGCTTTGGTCGAGGATGCCGAGGCCGTGCTTGATCAGGCGGGGATCAACGCGGCCATTGTCGTGGGGATCTCTCTTGGTGGGATGATGGCGATGAGCCTTGCGCTGAAAGCCAAAGACCGGGTTCGCGGGCTTGTTTTATCCAATACCGCCCCCCGGATGGGAAGCCGCGAGATGTGGAGCGCAAGGATGGCGACGATCCGTGAGAATGGGTTGGAGGCGATATCGGATCAGATTCTGGATCGCTGGTTTGCCGATCCTGACGTGCGCTGTGCAAACGGGCCATGGCGGTCGATGCTGTGCCGCACGCCAGTAGACGGCTACCTTGGCTGCTGCGGGGCATTGGCCACTGCGGATCTGACGGACCGCGTGGCCGAGATTGCCTGTCCAACTCTGGTGATTGGCGGCAGTCATGATGGCGCAAGCCCACCCGACCTTGTCCGGTCAGGTGCCGAACGGATTGCTCAGGCACGCTATATCGAACTCGATGGCATCGGGCACTTGCCGCCCATCGAAGCACCTCGGCAATTTGCCGACCACGTTACCTCGTTTCTGACGGAGATCGCCGATGACTGAACGCTACAACACCGGAATGAAAACACGTCGCGCGGTTTTGGGTGACGCGCATGTGGACCGGGCCGAGGCGAACAAGACTGAATTTGATCAGCCGTTCCAGACCCTGATTACCGAGGGTGCCTGGGGCACTGTCTGGTCCGATGACACCATCAGCCATAGGGATCGTTCTCTGCTGACGCTGGCGCTGCTGGCGGCCACTGGAAACTTCGAAGAGATCCCGATGCACATCCGTGCCACTGCGAATACCGGAGCTTCAAAAGCAGAGATCCTCCAGGCCTTCCTGCATGTGGCGATTTACGCAGGCGTGCCAAAGGCAAATCACGCGATCAAGCTTGCCAAACAGACCTTTGCCGAGATGGAGGGAACAGCATGAAACCGAATGGGGACTACTATCAACGGGACAGAACTCTGCATCCGCCTGCGCTGACGCCGGGATACAAGACCTCGGTCGCACGGTCGCCGCGATACGCGTTGATCTCGCTCCAGAATTCTGTCGGTGAGATCACCGGGCCGGTTTTCGGTCACAATGACATCGATCCGCTCGACAACGATCTTTTGAACAACTACGCCAGCCCGGGTGAAAACCCCATTGGCGAGCGCATCATTCTTCATGGCCGCGTATTGGATGAAAACGCGCGTCCCGTTCCCGAAACGCTGGTCGAGATCTGGCAGGCCAATGCGGGCGGGCGGTACCGGCACAAGAAAGACACCTATCTGGCACCAATCGACCCCAACTTTGGTGGTTGCGGGCGCACGATCACGGATGAAAACGGGTACTACTACTTTCGCACAGTGAAACCCGGTGCCTACCCATGGCGCAATCATGTGAACAACTGGCGGCCAGCGCATATTCACGTGTCGGTGTTTGGCTCGGCCTTCAACCAGCGTCTGATTTCACAGTGCTATTTCGAAGGTGATCCCCTGATCCCGATTTGCCCGATTGTGCAGACGATCCCGGATCAGGACGCGATCGAGCAATTGACGGCGAAGCTGGATCTGAATGCGACCATCCCGCTGGATACGATTGCCTACAAATTCGACATCGTCTTGCGCGGGCGTCGTTCGACGCTGTTTGAAAACCGCTTGGAGGGGAACTGACCGATGCCACAGGAACTCCAATATCTGAGAGAAACCGCCTCACAGACCGCCGGTCCCTATGTCCATATCGGATTGGCTCCCGGTGCTGCCGGTTTCGATATCTACAAACAGGAACTGGGCCACGACATCGTCGGGCCAAATGCCAAAGGCGAACGCATTCGCGTCGAGGGCCGTGTGATCGACGGCACCGGCAGCCCGGTCAAGGATGTGCTGCTGGAAGTCTGGCAGGCGAATGCGCAGGGCATTTATGCCCACCCGGAAGGCGGCGGCGAAGTCGAGGACGGCTTTCGCGGCTGGGGGCGGGTCATCACCGACTTCGAGACCGGCGAATGGGCGTTCGAAACGGTCAAGCCTGGGCCGACCGGCGGCGGCAATGTCGGTACGCAGGCCCCGCATATCAACCTTTGGCTCGTTGCGCGTGGCATCAATGTCGGCCTGAATACCCGCATGTATTTTAGCGATGAAGAGGCGGCCAACGCGAAGGATCCGGTGCTGAACATGATCGAGTGGGAAGCACGCCGGCCGACGCTGATTGCGACCCGTACGGAACAAGACGGCCTTGCGGTCTATCGGTTCGACATTCGTCTTCAGGGCGAGAATGAAACGGTCTTTTTCGATGTCTGAGCCCTGTATCATCTGCGTCGCAATCACCGGCTCGTTGCCGACCAAGGCAAATAATCCTGCCGTGCCCATCTCGGTCTCTGAACAGATCGAAAGCACGCAGGAGGCATTTGAGGCCGGTGCGTCCATCGTCCACGCCCATGTCCGCAATGAAGACCAGACGCCGTCCTCTGACCCCGAAAAATTCGCACGGCTCAAGGAGGGTTTGGAAAAACACTGTCCCGGGATGATCATCCAGTTCTCGACCGGCGGACGGTCCGGTGCAGGACAGGAACGTGGCGGCATGCTGCCGCTGCGCCCGGACATGGCATCGATATCGGTCGGATCAACCAATTTTCCAACCCGGGTGTACGAGAATTCGCCGGATTTGATTGATTGGTTGGCAAGTGAAATGCGGACCCATGATGTGAAGCCCGAAATCGAGGCTTTCGATCTGTCCCACATTTTCCAGGCAGCGAAGATGCACGCCGCAGGCCAGATTGCAGATACCCCTTATGTGCAGTTTGTCATGGGGGTTAAAAACTCCATGCCTGTCGATCGTCAAGTGTTTGATTTCTATGTTCGAACGGTCAAGCGACTGTTTGGCGAGGACGCGCCATGGTGCGCCGCCGGCATCGGCGCGCAGCAGCTGATGTTGAACGAATGGGCGGTTTCGTCGGGCGGCCATGCTCGCACCGGGCTGGAGGACAACGTCAGGCTCGATCGTGAGACCCTTGCGCCTTCGAATGCTGCGCTGGTCAAGCGAGTGGTCGAGATTTGCGAGAAACACAACCGCCCCGTCGCCGATTACGCGACTGCCCGCAGCATCCTGGGATTGAGAGAGGTGGAATGACGAAAATCTGTTTCAGTGCCCCGACAATGGCCATGCGCCAGCGCGGAAAGGGTTTGCAACCATGACAATCAAATCGATACTTTGTGCGTACAGCGGCGATGAGGCCAAAGGCAGCGGGTTGAGGCATGCCATCCGATTGGCCAAGCATCATAGTGCTCATTTGACCGGTGTTTTGCGACATGGCACGTCTACCCTGGCGAACCGGTACGCAGCGCATGTGCCCAATGCTCTCTTGTCCTACATCAGAGAGACCGACGCCAAGCATATTGGGAACGTGCGGCGGCGCTTTGAAAGCGCCGTCAAGGCCGAAGGCATCCCGGATCGTGCTGAATTCGTGGAATTGGACCCGGCCAAGGACGGCCCGCTTTCCGAATTCGCTCATGGGTTTGACCTGATTGTCGCGGGCGTTCATTCCGAAGCTGCAACCGAAGCACATCTGTCGGCCAATCCGGATATATTGGCCTTGAAGTCGGGCCGTCCGGTCTTGGTTGTCCCGGATGCGTATGATGCGACCGGTCTTGCAGACCGAGCCCTGGTTGCGTGGGATGGCAAGCGTTCTGCGACGCGCGCAATCGGGGATTCAATGTCCATTCTTGCTGAAAAATCTCATGTCACCTTGTTGAGCGTTGGAAACACGCCGCGCGGGACAGATCGCATGGTTGCCAATATGCAAAGGCAAGGCGTCGAGGTGGACGCCCGTACGGTAAAGCGCAGCGGCAGTATTGCAGAAACCATCCTTTCGGCGGCGCAAAGTGACGGCGCAAAGCTCATTGTCACCGGAGCCTTCGAGCATTCGAAGTTTTCGCATGATCTCTTTGGAGGCGTGACCACTGATATCATCGCGGATGCTGCCGTGCCAGTTTTCATGGCGCATTAAGTCATGGTGGGCGTCTCAGGGTTCATGGCAAATCCGATCTTTGGATGCGACGATATCCGTGCGCATTTTGACGACACCGTTATCTGCCGCGCGATGACAGACGTTGAAGTCGCGCTGGTTCAAGCGCAGGCGGATCATGGGCTGGTTCCAGTGGCGTCGGCGGTGGCAATAGCAAGCAGCCTCAAGACCGTTCAGGTTGATCCTGCCGATTTACAGGCAGGCGTCGCAAGCGCGGGTGTTCCGGTGCCTGCCTTGGTCAAGTCATTGCGCGCGCAGCTGAAGGCCGAAGACGCCGACTGGCTGCACTTCGGAGCGACCAGTCAGGATATCGTGGATACAGCCTATTGCTTGTGCTTCAAGGCCAGCCTTTCCCACATCGAAAGCGATTTGGCCCGGCTGCTCGACCTTTTGGAGAAGCTGTCGTCCCGGCACGCAGACACGCTGATGCTGGCCCGGACGCGGGGCCAATTGGCAACCCCGATCACCCTGGGGCTTCGGTTCGGGCAATGGGCGCAGCCTTTGATTGCGCTCGAAGCGGAAGCTGACACCGTCCGTGCCGCTGCCTTGCGCGTGCAATTGGGCGGCGCCTCAGGGAGCCAGAACGCATTTGGCAGCAAGGGGGCGGATGTCTCGAGATCCCTCGCAGCACGGCTTGGATTGGAAGACAGCGCCCCCTGGCACACAGATCGAAGCAGCCTGCGCAGACTGGCCAACTGGCTGTCGCGCATTGTCTCAGCCACGGCGAAGATCGGACGCGATTTTGCCATCGCTTCACGTGGTGAGATTGGAGAGCTCCGGCCTTCGCAAGGCGGCACATCTTCAACTATGCCGCATAAATCCAACCCGGTTTTGGCAGAAGCCCTGCAATCGCTGGTTCCGATGGCAACGGCCTGCGAGGCGTCCCTGACCGCCAGCAGTGTCCATGCCGAGGAACGCGACGGCGCCCATTGGCCGGTGGAATGGGTCATGATGCCCATGCTTTTTGAAACGACAGGAGCAGCTTTGGCGCATGCGCTCAATCTGCTTGATCAGATGGTCGTGAATGCGGATGCAATGAAGTCCAGGATAGATGCCTTGCCCGACGTCAAGGCCGAGGCCATTGTCTTTGCTCTGTCTCAAGCGCTGGGCAGGGTAGAGGCCTCACGCGTTGTGACCGAAGCGCTTCGGACCGGTCGCGGCACGGCTGAGGTTGTAGGCCGGTTTCCAGAGCTTGATCTCACAGCAGCTTGCTCTGATGCGTCGTTTTCCACAGCCGCCGCCGAAACGGCAGCGCGTATCTTTGCCAACAGGGGGCGAGCATAGCGGACAGGCTGTGGCTCCAATTGAAGCGGGAGATCTTACGCTGAAGCAAAAGCGCCGAGAGCCGAGCAGCGCGCAAATATCCAAGGGAGCTGTTTGTGAAAGGAAGGGTCGATGATTTCTCTTGCCATCAATGCGCAGTGGCTCGCGTCGAAAACCCTTCGGCAAATGAAAACGCGCGGCGCCCTGCTTGACGTTCTGCTTTGCTGCCCTGCCGGTCAATGCGCCCTTTCAAGTGACTGCAAAGGGTATTTGCTGGCTGGGGGCGCCTCTAATCCAGAAACAGTCCGAAATGGTCCTGCGCCTCTGAGAGTTTCTGCACGCGCTGGCGTGCTGTGTCTCCCAACGCGCTGCTGACATCCTGAAGCAGTAGGTTTAGCCCCGTTGAAATCCCCTGTGGCATTGCCAGGAAAAAATGTGTTTCAGCCGGGTATCGCAGCACATAGGGTGTTATGCCGGTTGCCCAGTCACAGAACTCATCCGCCAGAATGATCACTTCAATTCCGCGTTCGCGCGCAAGCCTGGCCAGGATCGGACCATGCGCACCATAGCGAAACATATCCATCATGATGAGCGTCACCTGCTCATCGGGTTCCGGCAAAAGCCCGGCGTAGACACCATCAATCCCGTCAACGATATGCACCCTGTCCCGCAGGTACGACAGGCGGCGGCAAAAGCCGTCGGCAAGGTAGTACATTGTCTGAAAGCCAGTCGCATAGACGGCATTTGACCGAGCGACCAGCTCGACGATGTTCTGCCATATCTCGCTCTCACGAAAGGCAAACGCCGCGGCCACTGAGGCCTGGCTCAGTTCCAGATCCCTTTGAGATTGTTCGGACTGGCTGCGGGAGAAACTGGTCTCAAAGCGGCGATCTACCCGGTAATTGTCCGGGCCATAGGTGTCCTGGACAATCCGGTTGCGGGCATCGGCAGAGTCCTCAAAACCCAGTTTTCTGAAAAACCGGGTCAGTGTCATCGGGCTGAGATCCAGCTTCCGCGCAATCTCTGAGTTTTTTTCCACAACCACAGCTTCCGGGCGTGCCAGAAAGTAAGCTGCAATGCGCTTCTCCATGAGGGTAAAGCTTGCCTCAGCCTTTGCGATCGCGTTCGCGAGCAAATCAGTCTGTTGCATCTTCTCTCCCTATTCCGGTCGCGGTGTCCCGCCACTACGCCTAGTGTTTACCGTCTAGCTGCTGCTTCAAGCTACAGTTTTTGCAACGTTAGTAGTGTAACATCGCATTGTGAACTGTTCTATTGATAACATTTAAGGATTGATCTAGCGTGGATGCAGGAGAGGATTCGCGGGTGTTCCGCGATCAAGGCAGCGAGTGTTGGATCATGGGAAATCTTCGCATGGCTGACACTTGAAAACATTTCCAATTGGGAGGAACTGAACGTGAAATTGAGAATCCTGGCAGCCGCAGCTTTGCTCATGAGCACCGCCATTACCGCACAGGCAGAAGCAATCAAACTGGGGTACAATGGCGCACCTGACGCCAAGAAGAACTCGGTGCATTACTTTGCCGAAGCGCTTGAGCGGATTGTCGAGGAAAAGTCCGACATCGAGATCGAGCTGTTCCCGAACTCGCAGCTGGGCAATGAACAAGAGCGTATGGAAAACACTCTGGCAGGCCCGTCCTTGAACGTCGCAAGCTTTGCCGGGCTTTCCCCGGTCGTTCCCGAAAGCTTTGTCTCCAATACTCCTTTCATGTTCGGCACTGCCGAAGAGGCGCGCAGCTTCTTTGATGAAGGCGAATACTGGAAGATGGTCGAAGCCGCATTCAAAGACCGCACAGGCGGTTCGGAGATCCTGGCGGTTGTTGAGGATGGCGGCTTTCTGGCGTTCACGAGCACTGAGCGCGCCATTCATTCGCCGGCTGATTTCGATGGCTTGAAATTCCGCGCGATGGACCCGTCGCAGGTGGCCCTGTACGAAGCCATGGGCGCATCGGGCACGCCGATCCCGTGGACCGAAGTTTACTCAGCGCTTCAAACCGGTGTTGTCGAAGGCCAGATGAACCCGCCGCTTTACATCATCCTCGGCTCGCTCAACGAAGTGCAGAAATACATGACACGGGCAAACGTGCAGTATTCCATGCAGTTTCTGGTCGGCAACGGAGCTTGGCTGAATTCGCTGTCCGATGCTGACCGCAAGGTGCTGGAAGATGCAGTGGTGGAAGCAAACGCGATGACCCGCAAAAAAGTCCAGGAGACAGTCGAAAGCCGTGTTAAGTGGCTGTCGGAAAACGGTATGGAAGTCATCGACCCGACTGCGGAGCAGCTCGCCGAGTTCCAGAAGATCGGTCAGCCGAGCTTTGTTGAATGGCTGGGTACGCAAAGCATTGACCAAAGCTTCATCGAAGCTGCATTCAGTGACCTGGGTAAATCCGACCTGCTGCAATGATCGCAACAGCACAACGCTGGCTGGCACGCCTTACTTTGGGTGTGTCAGCCCTTCTCATTGCATGGGTGGCGTTGTTCATCCTGTACGGGGTAGGGGCGCGGTACTTCTTTGGGTCCTCCCCGATTTGGTTTGATGAGCTGGCGCGCTATGTGATCATCGGCGCCGCCATGATCGGTATCGGTGCCGTTTGGGTTGACGGCGCGCACATGCGGGTCTCGGTCTTGGAGACACGGGTTTCGCCTGGCGTTCGGACGGCCATTATCCTGTACCAATGGCTGCTGACGCTTGCGCTGGCTGGCGCCATGGCCTGGTTTTCCTGGCAATACGTCGGAAAGGTCGGCTTTTTCAAAACGCCAGGGCTGCAGGTGTCCCGTTCGCTGCCGGTTGCACTGCTGCCGGTCGGTTTTGGGCTGCTGTTCCTGATGGTGCTGATGAACGGGCCCAAGGCCTTGCGCCAACCAACAGTGGAGAGTGACGAATGATTGCTGCAATGCTCTTTGTCATGCTGATCAACGTGTTGATCGGCGTGCCGCTGTTTCTCAGCCTGATGGCCACGGCTGTTGTTGGGTTTGCCTTTGTGGGTTTTGACCAGATGGCCAGGATCATGCCGCAACAGGCCTTTGGTGGCATTGACGTTTTCTCACTGATGGCCATTCCGCTGTTCATTCTGGCCGGCAACCTGATGAACAATGGTCAGATGACCCCGCGGCTGCTGGCGCTGGCTGACCGTTTGGTAGGCCACCTGCGCGGCGGACTTGGGCATGTCAATGTGACTGCCAGTGTGTTCTTTGCAGGGATCAACGGCTCAGCTGTGGCGGATACGTCCGCACTGGGCACCTTGCTGGTTCCGGGCATGCGCAAGGCAGGGTTCCCCGGCACTTATGCCGCCGGACTGACAGCCGCCAGTTCGCTGATCGGACCCATTGTACCGCCCTCAATCTTCATGATCCTGTTTGCCAGCCAGACAGGCACCTCTGTCGGCAGCCTGTTTCTTGGCGGCATTTTGCCGGGGCTTGCGCTTGGCGTCGCCTTCATGGCGATGAATGTTGTCTACTCGCGCATTTACAATGTCGAGAAGAACCATCGCCGGGCAAAACTGCGCGAGATCGCCTGTGCTGCCTATTCTGCACTACCAGCATTGATTGCACCGGTTATCATTGTTGCGGGCATTGTCCTTGGCGTTGTCACGCCAACAGAGTCCGGCGCCCTGACCGTGGCCTACGTTCTGGTCTGGGGACTGTGGTCCAGGAATCTGAGCCTGCATGGCGCGTGGCTCTCGCTGAGAGAAACGGCCACTTTGACCTCTGCGGTTTTTGTCATCATTGCGATTTCATCGATCCTGTCCTGGCAGCTTGCCTATGCCAACGCGCCACAAGCCTTTGTGAGCCTGCTGGAACCTTTCGCAAACAGCCCTGCACTGACCCTGATTGCCATTTCCGGGATCACCTTTGTGACCGGCATGTTTATGGAAGAGGTGTCGGCACTGATGCTGCTGACACCCATTGTGTTGCCGGTTGCGCAGGCGGCAGGTGTGGATCCGGTCCACCTGGGGATTGTGGTCACTCTGAACATCACCATCGCATTGATTACCCCGCCCATGGGGGCCTGCATCTTTGTTGCAGCTGCAGTGGGAAAAGTTGATATCGCCCGTCTCTTTGTTGCCATTTGGCCCTTCATCGCAGTTGCCCTTGGGGTGCTGCTCATTGTGATCCTGGTGCCGGAACTGACTGTCTGGCTGCCACAGCAACTGATGTAGAATGACTTTAAGACCTCAACTGGCTCTCGACTGGCAGGCCGCGCAGTCCATTTCAGCCGGAACAAGCACCGAGCAGCTTGTTCCGGCCTCTCCCTGTCCGCATTGGATTACCTGGCCAGTGTATCACCACAACGGTATCCAGACCGCGTTGCCCGAGATCTGGGTGCGCGAAACAGTCTATGACCGGCTGATCCAAGCCGCAAAACATCTGCCGCCCAATTACCGCCTGGTGTTGCTGGATGGCTGGCGCCCCAAATCCGTGCAAAATTGCTTGTTTGAAGGCATGCGCAGCAAGCTGGCCTTGCAGCATCCTGACCTTCCGGCCAGCGAACTTGACCACCGGGTGCTTTTATATGCAGCCCGCCCCAGCGACGACCCCGCGTCTCCCAGTCCGCATATCACCGGTGGCGCCGTGGATGTGACGCTGGCAGATGCCGATGGCCGGTTTCTGGACATGGGCAGCAGTTTTGACGAGGCAAGCGAACGAAGCTGGACCGCTACACCAGTGCCAGACAACCAAGGCGAACGCAGGAAAATCCTCTTGGATGCAATGCTTGAGGCCGGCTTCACCAATCTGCCCAGTGAGTGGTGGCACTTCGACTACGGGAATTGGGTGTGGGCCTGGTACCGTAAGCTGCCATCAGCACTCTACGGGCCTGTTCAGTTGCCATCGATCTGATACACGGTGCTCATGACTTTGGGCTCTCCTTGCTCATGCGCTGCGGCTGCGACCTGAGCCCTCGTTTCCTTCAGTTCAGAGAGCCCTTGGGGGTGGTTTGAAGGCCTGTTCAATCTAATCGGCACGGATCTGATTGATTGCTGTGATCCGCCGCGCCACAAGGTGCGCTGATCCGGGCTCACCCGCCCCTAGGCTGCGCAGGTTGGGGCTGACAAGATGCGCGCTCAGACAGGCTGTCGTCCCGACCCTGCAACATGTCCGCTTTTCAAACACCGGAGTCACCACCATCCGTTTGCCTTTTTGCGCAACACATGCCGACCATCAATATCAACGCCAGTCAGGTGAAACAGGCTAAGCTTAACCTGCTGGTTGAAGCAGCCGGAGCATCCCAATTGCAGAAGTGAATATCTTTCTGTTTGGCTCGCAGAATTTCCTTTGCCGACAGGATCTTCAGTTCTGTTTTGAATGCTGGCGAAGGGGCTGTTCACCTCATTTCAATTGCAGTCGCAACAGTTCACGGAATTTTCTCATTTTGACGTTAGTCTCATTTGCCAACGTCTGGCGCCCCTGGACTAGTTTGTCTGGAGAAAGAGTATGTTAGGTTACCGGGTTACACTTTCGGACGGTTCGCTGGATGAAGGTGATATCCTCTCAACTTCGCAGTGGAGCTTCACCGGCAGCCAGTGGCTTGGTTCTGGAAGCTGGATTTGGACGGGAACCCATGGCGGAACTCCCTACACAGATGAGGTGGAAACGGGCCATTACTACGAGGCAACGGACGGAAATGTCTATTTTGTGCCTGATCTTGGCTTCCCGGATACGGTGACATCTGCCGAGGCGACTTCTCCTCCGGCGTATTCTCCAGGTGTCGTGTCCGGCACCACCGGTGATGACTACATTGACAATACTTACGTTGGCGACCCGGAAGGGGACATAGTTGGAAACACGGACGACTATATCACCGGCGGGGCAGGCAACGACTCGATTTTCGGCCGCTATGGCAGTGATACCATTCACGGCGGCACCGGCGGAGACTACATAAACAGTGGAAATGCAAGTGATACTGTTTATGGCGAAACTGGTGATGATACGATCCACGGTGGCGCTGGCGGGGACTACCTTGATGGCGGCGACGGCCTGGATTATGTGGACTATACGGCTTCGAACGCTGGAGTAAATCTTGATCTCGATGCAAACACTGTGACGGGCGGCCATGCCACCGGTGACACGCTGTGGGGCATGGATGGTTTCTATGGGTCGGCCTACGATGACACTGTGGTCGGGTATGACACTCACAGCACAACGCCAGGCGACAGCTGGACTAATATTTTCTATGGCGGAGGCGGAAACGATTACCTGGATGGCGCCGGCGGCCCGGATGAACTGTATGGTGAAACAGGCGATGACACGCTTATCGGCGGAGACGGCGACGATCTCCTTGATGGCGGCACCGGCGCAGACAGTCTGACCAGTGGCGAAGGCGATGATACGCTGAATGTTGCAGAAGGCGATACCGCTACCGGGGGCGGCGGTGATGATCTTTTTGTGATCCAGGACTACAGCGAGAGTGGCAGTAGCACGATCACGATCACTGGTGGCGGAACGAACCAGACCGCAGGCGACACCTTGGATTTTAACGGCAATTTGCAGCTGGGCAGTGTCACCATAACGTCGACAGATCCGATAACAGGGGGTCAAACCGGCAACGCGCTGCTTCTGGATGGTACGCTTGTCAACTTCAGCGGAATCGAAACTATCATCTGTTTTGCCGCCGGAACGGAAATCCTGACGGAGCAGGGAAGCCGCCCCGTGGAAGACCTTATGATCGATGACCTGGTTGTGACCCGTGATCACGGGCTGCAGCCTTTGCGCTGGATTGGAAAGAGGACGGTAACCGGCAGAGGTTCTCTGGCTCCGATAGCGATTTCAAAAGGTACTCTGGGAAACACCCAACGGCTCCTTGTTTCCCCCCAGCATAAGATGCTGGTCACGGGGTGGCAGGCAGAATACTATTTTGGTCAATCTGAAGTTCTCGTGTCTGCAAGGCACTTGATTGGCAATGCAGGCCTGTCCCGCCACCTCTGTGGTCAGATTACTTACGTCCATCTCATGTTTGATCAGCATGAAATCATCTTTGCCAACGGTGCGGCAACTGAAAGCTTCTTTCCCGGAGACACTGCTCTGAAAGCACTGGATGACGCATCCCGCGAGGAGATGTTTGCAGTGTTCCCGGAGTTGCGTAGCAACATTTGCGGATTTTCGAAAACTGCACGTAGATGTCTGCGTCACGTTGAAGCCAAGGCGATCAGTTTGCAGGGCTGAAGGCACGGGAGAAACCGATGAGGCGGACGCCTCTCATGACCTCGCGATGTGCCAAAGCAGCAGTGCTGAAAGTTTCTGGAGTTGTTTTCCAAGCTGCAGCCCCGGTTGCCGCAATGGTGACCTGCGTCGGCTCTCGACATTGGGGACGGCATAAGGGGGGAATATGTTTCGGCTGATACCGGCAAACTGCGCGAAGCCTTTGGTGAACGCCAAAGGCCAAGAGAGGATCAGACCCTGAGCAGAGCGTACTGCGAACTGCGGACTTTGCGGGGCAGGTCAGAAAACCTGCGGCCTCACCAATAAAACAGACCTGCAGATTATTTTGATATTGACGGCCAGTGCACATGGAAGCTGACGGCTGTGCATTCCTTGGCCTGATTTGCTCCAGTAAAGAGCAGTCCCTGCAATGAAAAGCACCAAGATGTTGATCAATTCATTTGGGCCAAGGAACATTGCCTGCGAAGCTAGAGGTCAATGTGTGTTGGGAAGCTCCATCCGCAGAATGAACTGCGGGCCGGCAAGACCGTGCGGGTGAATGCCGCTGGTGTCTTGAAACCCGTGCTTGCGGTAGCAACGGGCTGCAACAGTGTTTTGCATGTTGACCGTCAGCAGTACAGCGGTGCGGTCCGGGTAAGTCCCGGTCAGATAGGTTCGCAGCACTCCTATTGCCGCGGTGGCGTAACCGTTGCCCTGTGCACGGCGGTCTATCATGAAGGCCCGCAGGCCCAGCTCGCTGGGTGCGGCAAAGGCATAGGTTTCGTGATACAGCCGGTCGATCTTGAAGAACCCCACCGGGCGCGGGCCGTCAAGGATGGCGTGAAAATCCACGCCGTCCTCGTTCTCTTCAAAGGCTTGCGCCACGGTGCCGGAAAAGCGGATCTGATCCGATTCCACCTGAATATGGGAAACCAGATCAAATTCGCTGCGGGCCACCGGACGCAGGCTGATTGGCATCAGTCCTCCATTGCTTCCAGCTCATCGATAAAGCCGGAAATCATCGAAAGGCCCTTGTCCCAGAATTTGGGGTCGGTGGCGTCCAGTCCGAAGGGCGCCAGCAGTTCCTTGTGGTGCTTGGAGCCACCAGCCTTGAGCATTTCGAAATACTTGTCTTCGAACCCTTCGCCGCCTTCGGCATAGACCGAGTAAAGTGCGTTAACGAGACCATCGCCAAAAGCATAGGCGTAGACGTAAAAGGGCGAATGCACGAAGTGGGGGATATAGGCCCAGAAGGTTTCATAACCTTCCATGTATTCAAAGGCTTCACCCAGGGATTCGGCTTGTACTGACATCCAGATGGCGTTGATGTCATCCGGCGTCAGCTCGCCTTCGGCACGGGCGGCGTGCAGTTTGCATTCAAAGTCGTAAAAGGCGATCTGGCGGACCACCGTGTTGATCATGTCCTCGACCTTGCCGGCCAGCAGCACCTTGCGCTGCTCCTTGGTTTCAGCAGTGTCGAGCATCTTGCGGAAGGTCAGCATCTCGCCGAACACAGACGCGGTTTCCGCCAGTGTCAGCGGGGTGGAGGACAGCATCTCGCCCTGTTCGGCTGCCAGCACCTGATGCACCCCATGTCCCAGTTCATGCGCCAGCGTCATCACGTCGCGCGGCTTGCCCAGGTAGTTGAGCATCACATAGGGGTGCACGTTGGTAACGGTTGGGTGAGCAAAGGCACCGGGGGCTTTGCCGGGCTTCACGCCTGCGTCGATCCAGCCGTCGGAGAAGAAAGGCGCGGCGATCTCGCCCATACGGGGATCAAAGGCGTTATAGGCATCCATCACCGTCTTTTCGGCGTCCTCCCAGCTGACAACAGAGGTGTCTTCCAGCGGCAGCGGCGCGTTGCGGTCCCAGACCTGCATCACGTCAAGCCCCAGCCATTTACGCTTCAACTCGTAATAGCGGTGCGACAGCTTGGGGTAGGCGGCAACCACCGCCTCGCGCAGCGCCTCTACCACCTCAGGTTCGACGTCGTTTGACAGATGGCGGCCAGTCTGCGGGCTGGGCATACCGCGCCAGCGGTCAATGATTTCCTTCTCCTTTGCCTGCGTGTTGTGAACGCGGGCAAAGGTCTTGATGTTCTCGGAGAAAACGCGCGCCAGCTCGCGGGCAGCCGCTTCACGTTTGGACCGGTCCGGGTCAGTCAGCAGGTTGAGGGTGCCTTCGATGTTCAGCTCACTGTCGTCGACGGTGAATTGCAAGCCGGCAATGGTTTCATCAAACAGCTTTTCCCAGGCATCGCCGACGATACCGAGGTCATGCATGAATTTTTCGAGCTCATCAGACAGTTGATAAGGCTTCATTGCGCGGATGCGGCGGAAGACGCTGTCATATCGCGCCAGTTCCGCGTTGGCAGCCAGATGCGCGTCCATCGCGCTGTCTTCGATTCGGTTCAGCTCCAGTGTGAAGAACACCAGCGGGGTGGTGGCCACTGTGACCTTTTCCTGGCAATTGGACAGGAAGGCAGCACGGTCCGCGTCAGTGGTCAGCTGGTAATAGCGCAGGCCCGCAAAGGACATGATGCGACCGGCGATATTGTTGATCTTTTCGTTGCGCTGGACGCAGTTCAGCAGACCATTCGCATCCAGATCGGCCAGCTTGCCTTCATAATCGGCGGCAAAGGCGGCACATTCCTCTTGCAGCCAGTCCTGATCGCGGGCCAGTTCGGGGGCGTCGTCAGACGCATAGAGATCGCTGAGATCCCATTCCGGCAGATTGCCAAGACCGCCGGAACCGGCAGTGGCGTTTGCGTCGCGGACGGGGAAGGGAAGCTGGAACATTGGGGCTCCTGTCATGAGAAATGCTTTGATCCAACATCTAAGCGGCAGCCCGCGGGATCACAAGCCAACCGGGGGAAGGTCGTCGGCAGTTTCTCAAATGAGCGTGAGAGAGACGTAAAGATACCGGGCGCCTGGCACGCAACAGAGGGTCTTATCCGGGGTGCTGATCAAACAGCTGGCACATGCGGGAAAACACCTGGGTGCGGATTTCCGGGGCTTCCATCATCACTTCGTGCTGGCCCCCCTTGATCAGCTCCAGCTCGCTGCCCGGCCAGCGGTCCATTCGGGTGTGAACAGCATCAACGTCGATGATCTGCTCGTCTGTGCCCAGGAATGTGACGCAGGGCAGAGCGGGCGAGCGCATCGTTTCCAGATCGGCACATTCCTGAAGGCTGACCCGCAGCCATTGGATGGTGGGCCCACCAAGTGCAAGATCGGGCTGGGCTGCCAGCTGAGCGTGCATCAGTTTGTACATCCCAGGGTCGGTGGTCAGCGTGTTGCCTTCAAACGGGGTGGTTTGAACGTATTGTTCCAGCGTGGTGGTCGGCAGCAGCCTGTCATCCAGTCGCAGATAGGGGGCAATGCTGCCAAGGAATGTGGCAAGCGGGCGCAGCAAGGCCGGGATCTGGATGCCCCACATCGGGCCAGTGAAACAGCAGGCATTTACATCCAGCCCCTGCATCAAGGCGCGCAAGCCGATGGCGCCGCCCATGGAATGGCCGACCAGGAACCAGGGCCGGGGCAGATCGAGCTGTTTTGCCAGACGGACGACAGCGTCAACATCCTTCTGGAAATCTGTGAACTTTTCAACGTGGCCCAATCGGCGCTCTGCCAGCATCCGATCGGCCAGTCCCTGGCCGCGCCAGTCTACGGTCACAGTGGCAAAGCCCCGGTCAGCAAACTCGGCCGCGGCTGGCCCGTATTTTTCGATGTATTCTGTGCGTCCAGGAAACAGAAGAACTGTTCCCTTGGCTTTTCCCTTTGGACGCCAGTGGCCTGCACGGATGCGCAGGCCGTCGGACGTGTGCACCCAGTGAGCTGCACCGTTGGCCGGCCCTTGCGCGATATCCGCAAACAGGGGGGCGGGCTGCAGTTCCACCGGAGCGCCGTCCATCAGGCTAGCGCTGAAGCGAGCTGCATCGCCGAGCCCATATCGCCGTCGATGGTCAGCTTGCCGGACATGAAGGCTGCGGTCGGGTTCAGTTCGCCCGCCAGAATCGACTGAAACGTATCCGCATCTGCGGACATGGTGACATCAGCCTCTTCGTCGGCAATACGGGCACCGGAACTGTCCAGCATGATGGCGCCCAGGCCTTCGATCTGGAATTTGGCAGTTGCGGCGAAGTCACCGGCATCCAGTTTGCCGTTCAGGGCTTCTGCCGCCTGTTCAAGGGTTACGCTCATCTTGATCCTCAATCTGTTTCGCGCGTCTTTAGCACAAACCTGTGAAGCTATGGCAGCTATTACTGGTAAATGCGGCGCGCAGGTTTAAACTGGGGGTATCATGGTTGCAAAATTTCCAAAGCTCAAAGCTATCGTGGCGGCAACGGCTGTTATTGCCACAGTTTCTTTGCCTGGCAGCGGTGCTGCGCAGGCGCTGTCTGCTGATGTGCTGCTGCGGGACCTGGCTCAGTCTGATGCGTCCGGGGCCGCGGCAATTGACCGCGAGCTGCAGGCGCTGTGGGCCAGGAGCGGTTCTGCGTCGATGGACCTGCTGCTGCGACGGGGGCGGGACGCGGTGGAACGGGGCGACCTGCAGGAGGCGGTTGAGCATCTGACCGCACTGACAGATCATGCGCCTGGTTTTGCCCGGGGCTGGTACGAACGTGCGCGGGTCTATTTTGAAATCGGGCTTTTCGGCCCGTCGGTTGCGGATCTGGAGCGGTCTCTGGCGCTGAACCCGCAGGATTACAATGCCATCTACGCGCTGGGCGTGGTGTTTGAGCAGTTCCGCCAGCCAGAACGCGCCTTTGAGGTCTACCAGCGCGCCAAGGCTATACATCCGCATCATGAAGAAGTAAGCAGCGCCCTCGAACGTCTGAGGTCCTCTGTCGAGGGCAGGGAACTGTAAACCCCTCTTTTGGGGGCGGGGGCTGAAGCAATGGCAAACGCATCGCGGATCGTGGCCGTTCTGGGCCCGACCAACACGGGCAAAACCCATTACGCCATCGAACGGATGCTGGGCCACCGCACTGGTGTCATGGGTTTCCCGCTGCGCCTGCTTGCGCGGGAGGTTTACGACAAGGTGGTGGCGGCTCGCGGGCCGTCGGTGGTGGCGCTGGTCACCGGCGAGGAGCGCATTGTGCCGCCGCGGGCGCAGTACTGGATCTGTACTGTGGAAGCGATGCCCGAAGGCATGGGCTGCGACTTCCTGGCGATCGACGAAATCCAGCTCTGTGCCGATCCCGAGCGCGGCCATGTCTTCACCGACCGTTTGCTGCGCGCCCGCGGAACGCTGGAGACGCTGTTTCTGGGCGCAGACACGATGCGCGGACCGATCGCGGCCTTGGCGCCGGGGGTCGAATTCGTTCGGCGCGAGCGGATGTCCGACTTGGCGTATGCAGGTTCGAAAAAGATAAGCAGAATGCCGCCGAGGTCAGCGATCGTCGGGTTTTCTGTTGATAATGTCTATGCCATTGCTGAGCTGATCCGCCGCCAAAAAGGGGGAGCTGCTGTGGTGATGGGGGCCCTGAGCCCGCGTACACGTAACGCGCAGGTGGAACTCTATCAGAATGGCGAAGTGGACTATCTGGTGGCCACCGATGCCATTGGCATGGGGCTGAACCTCGACATTGATCATGTGGCTTTTTCCTCCACCACCAAGTTCGACGGCCGGCGCATGCGGCCCTTGGCGCCCAACGAGCTGGCGCAGATCGCAGGCCGCGCTGGCCGCGGGATGAGCCATGGTACCTTTGGGGTCACCGGCGACGCACGGCCGCTGGACGAGGGCACCGCGTCAGCCATCATGAACCACCAGTTCACGCCGCTGAAAAAGCTCAACTGGCGCTCTGCAGATTTGCAGTTCGGCACGGTTGAGGCCTTGATCAACTCGCTCGAAGCAAGTCCCGCAAATGAGAATTTGGTCAAGGCACGTGAGGCGGATGATCTGGGTGCTCTGAAAATGCTGTCGCGCGAATCTGCCATCATCTCGCGCACGACCAATGCGCAGTCGGTAAGGCTTTTGTGGGATGTTTGCCGGATCCCGGATTTCCGGGGCATTTCTCATGCGGAACATGCGTCATTGCTGGGGGTGATTTTTGAGCATCTGCACGGCGGCGGCGTGGTTCCGGACGACTGGATGGCTCGCCAGATCAAGCGAATTGACCGCACCGACGGCAACATCGACACATTGTCGAAAAGATTGGCATTTATCCGCACGTGGACATATGTCGCGCAAAGGAATGGCTGGCTTCGTGACGAAAGCCATTGGCGCGGAGAGACGCGCGCTGTAGAAGACAGATTGTCGGATGCTCTGCATGAGCGTTTGACTCAGCGATTTGTGGACCGGCGCACGTCTGTGCTGCTGCGCCGGCTCAAACAGAAGGAGGCCCTTTTGGCCGAAGTGAATGACAAGGGTGAAGTGACGGTCGAAGGTGAATTCGTCGGCCGTTTGGAAGGGTTCCGGTTCAGCCCGGACAAAGCTGCGCAAGGCACTGAGGCGAAAGCTCTCAAGGCCGCCTCGTTGCAGGCTTTGGCACCGCAATTCCATCTGCGTGCGGACCGGTTCTATAATGCGCCTGATACCGAGATCGATTTTACCGAGCAAGGCGGCCTGATGTGGGGTGAGCATGCGATCGGCAAGCTGGTTGCCGGCTCGGACGCGCTGAACCCGCAGATCGAGGTCTTTGTGGATGATGCCGCCGGACCGGATGTGGCCCAGAAGGTCGAGCGCCGCCTGCTGCATTTTATCACCCGTAAGATCAATGCGCTGTTCGAGCCTTTGCTGAATTTGCAGAAGGATGAAGAACTGAGCGGTCTTGCGCGCGGTTTTGCTTTCCGGATGGTCGAGAACCTTGGCGTGCTGCCCCGTGCGAGCGTCGTGCAAGAGGTGAAGGACCTGGACCAGGACGCCCGTGGCGCGCTGCGTAAGCATGGCATCCGTTTTGGCCAGTTCACTATCTTCATGCCGCTGCTGCTGAAGCCCGCGCCGACCCGTCTGCGTCTGGTGCTGTGGTCTTTGGCAAACGGCTTGCAGGATTTCCCGGAATCACCACCGCCGGGTCTGGTCACTGTACCGTCTGTCAAGGATGCGCCTGAGGGCTACGACACTATGTCGGGCTACCGTGCAGCGGGCGAGCGGATGATCCGCATCGATATGCTGGAGCGTCTTGCCGATATGCTGCGCAGTGAAGACAGCCGTGGCGGTTTTGAAGCCAAGGCGGATATGCTGTCGATCACCGGCATGACGTTGGAGCAGTTTGCAGACCTGATGCAGGGGCTAGGCTACAAGGCCGAAAAGGGGGAGCGCGAGAAGGTAAAGCCGGCAGCGGCTGACCCCGAAGCTAAACCCGCCAAAACTGCAGAGGAAGCACCCGCGGCAGACAAGGTTGCGGCCGAAGCACCCGCGCAGGAGACCTCTGCGGATGCAACTGCGGATGCAACTGCGGATGCAACTGCGGAAGTTCCTGCTGAAGACGCCGTTGCGGAAGCTCCTGCTGCTGAAGTGGAAGCAGCACCTGCAGAAGAGATTGCTGAGGCCACATCCGAAGCGCCTGCCGATGCGGAGCCTGAGGTTGAGATCTTCTACACCTTTACCTGGGGTGGCAACCGCGGCGGACGCCAAGGCGGCGGCCAGCGCCAGCAAAACCGCCGTCCGCAGGGCGACGGTAAGCCTGGCGGCAAGGGCAAGCCGCGCGGTGCCAAAGGCGGTGACCGTGATGGTGGTCGGGGCAAGCCGGGTCGCAAAGGCGGTCCGCGCCAGGATCAGGGGGCCAAGACCTATTCTTCGCGTCCTGCCAAGAAGGAAAAGCAGATCGACCCGGATAATCCCTTTGCTGCAGCGCTGATGGGGCTGAAGCAGGGCGACTGATTCCGCCATGACTGATGGGGCGCCCAAGATCCGCATCGACAAGTGGCTATGGCATGCACGGTTTTTCAAAACCCGCAGCCTGGCCGCCAAACAAGTCAGTGCGGGTCATGTGCGCCTCAATGGTGCCAAGGCTCTGAAACCGGCTCAGAACGTCACTCCCGGCGACGTTCTGACCTTTGCTCAAGGCAAAGTGATCCGCGTGGTGCGGGTTGAAGCCATCGGCGAGCGCCGCGGTCCGGCACCGGAAGCGCAGGAACTGTACTTCGATATGACGGAAAAGCAGGAAAAAATTCCAGCCAATCCCAAATTCGAAGGAAAAGGCCGCCCGGACAAAAAAGCCCGCAGGGCGCTTGATCTTACCCGCAAGTCACAGGGCTTTTGACGCCTTGAAGTGTTGCCGCGTCTGGATTAGCTAGGCGCAAACGGAAAACGGGACTCGGTACTATGACCTATGTCGTGACGGAAAACTGCATCGCCTGCAAATACACCGACTGTGTCGAGGTATGCCCGGTGGACTGTTTCTATGAGGGTGAGAACACCCTGGTCATTCATCCTGACGAATGCATCGACTGTGGTGTTTGCGAGCCGGAGTGCCCGGCCGATGCGATCCGTCCGGATACAGAGCCGGACATGGATAAATGGGTTGAGTTCAACCGCAAGTACTCCGAGCTGTGGCCGGTGATTGTTTCTAAGAAAGACCCGATGCCGGGTTATGAAGAGCGTGATGGCGAAGAGGGCAAAATGGAGAAGTATTTCTCTGAGGCGCCAGGCGAAGGCGGCTGATTCTCTACCTTCCACGGCGGTGCCGCATTCTTGCGGAAATCTGCCGCAATGTTCTGGGTTTTTTCAGAGCACTGCCAGCAGGCCGCCTTTCGGGCGGCCCTTTTTTATGATATACTTAGCCGACAAATGACATAAACAATCGGAGTCCGCCCCCGGCGCGCCGTAGCAGTGGCGCGCGTAATGGGCGGTGTTTCTGCAGAGAAAATGTCCTGAAGGCTGGTCAGACTCATGTGACCGGATCTGGATGTTTGTTTGCCATAACGCCGGTGCCGCCCGGTTATGAGTGAGGAAGAACCTGTATGACCAAATCGAAGAAGCTCGAATTCCGCCCCAATGAATATGTGGTCTACCCGGCGCATGGCGTTGGCCAGATCATTTCGATTGAGGAGCAGGAAGTGGCTGGCTTTGCGCTGGAGCTTTTCGTGATCACCTTTGAAAAGGACAAGATGACCCTTCGGGTGCCGACCAACAAGGCAACCGAGGTGGGCATGCGCTCCCTCAGTTCTCCGGACGTGATCGCCCAAGCGATGAAAACGCTCAAGGGCAAGGCGAAGGTCAAGCGCGCCATGTGGTCACGCCGCGCGCAGGAGTATGAGCAGAAGATCAATTCCGGCGACTTGATCTCGATTGCGGAGGTGGTGCGCGACCTGCACCGTACCGACGATCAGCGCGAGCAGAGCTATTCCGAGCGTCAGCTGTATGAAGCCGCACTGGAGCGTCTGACACGTGAAGTGGCTGCTGTGTCCGGCCACGATGAGATCGCCGCTGCCAAGCAGGTGGATGAGGTCCTGACCTCCCGCGCTGCCTGATCCTGGCGCAGAACCAAGTTCGAGAGGCCGTGCCTGTTAGGGCGCGGCCTTTTTTCTGGCGGGCCGGTTAGCCGCAGATGATGAGCAGAGCCAGAAGCCCGGAAATTTCGGCCACTTGCTGCGACGCCCCTAGGATATCACCGGTCTGGCCTCCGATCTTGGCCTTGGCAAGGGCGCCGAGGCCAAGGGTGGCTGCGGCCATCGCCAGCGCCGTGCCGAAGACTGCGCTGCCAATCAGTGGCAGCGAAAGAAGGATGGCCAGTCCGGAGGCCAGCAGGCAGGGCAGGGCGCGGGGGCGCCCTACGCCCTGTGACAGCCCCGTGGTGCGGGCGTTGGGCAACGCAGCCATCAGCACCGGCATCACTGCCCGGCTTAGCATTGCCAGCGCCAAAAGCGGCCAGACGCCAGCCGTTGCAAGCAGTGCTGACAATGCGCTCCAGCGCAACCCTAGCCCTAGAATCAATGCAATAACCCCGTATGCGCCGATGCGGCTGTCCTTCATGATTTCCAGGCGCCGCGCGCGGGTGAATCCTCCCCACAGGCCATCGGCAGTGTCGGCCAGCCCGTCTTCGTGCATGGCGCCGGTCAGCAGAACCTGTGCCGTCAGAGCAAGACCGGCCGCTATTGCGGCAGGGAGGCCGACGGTCAACGCCAAGGCCGCGCACAGCGCGGCAGGCAGAGCCACTGCAAGACCCGCCAGTGGAAAGGCCCAGACAGACTTGGCCTGGCGCTGGAATGCTTGCGGCGGCAAATGCGGCAGCGGCAGCCGGGTCAGCAGAACCAGCGCCAGCAGAAAGTCTCTTGCCTGGATGTCGTTTTTTTGCATAACGGGCCTATTGCGGTGCTTGCGGCAGGAGCGCCAGCGGGTAAACAGGGACAACCCGCTTTATCCGCGTCCGCCACTCAGATGCAACGAGGCTTTCACATGCTGCCCCAGCTTTCCTCTCTAGATGATTTTCGCGCCGCACTGGTCGGCGCGCCTGTACAGGACCCGGCGGCTGTTGCCGGTGCTGCTGCGCGCAATGGCCAGCTGACAAAACCGCCGGGAGCGTTGGGGCGTTTGGAGGACCTGGCTGTCTGGTATGGAGGCTGGCGCGGAAGCGAACGGCCTGAAATCTGTGCGCCGCAGGTGATTGTCTTTGCTGGCAATCATGGAGTTACAGCGCAGGGGGTGTCCGCGTTCCCCCCGGAAGTCACCGCGCAGATGGTGATCAACTTTGAACATGGTGGTGCGGCCATCAACCAGCTGGCCAAACTGGCTGGCGCCCGCATGGATGTGCATGCGCTTGATCTGGAACGCCCCACCGCTGATTTCACCCAAGGGCCTGCCATGAGCCAGGAGGAACTCCTGACGGCTCTGAAGGCGGGGTGGGATGCAGTTGATCCGAGTGCGGATTTGCTGGTGGTCGGAGAGATGGGCATCGGCAATACGACACCTGCTGCCGCGCTGGCGTGCGCTTTGTTCGGCGGCGAGGCAGCAGACTGGACCGGGCGTGGCACAGGTGTAGATGATACGGGGCTTGCAAACAAAACCCGGGTGGTCACCGAAGGCGTTGCCCTGCACCGTGATGTGGTCCGCGATGGCCTGGATGCGCTGGCTTGTCTCGGCGGCCGCGAGATTGCCGCTATGGCGGGTGCGATCGCAGCGGCACGGGTTTTGTGTATCCCGGTGATCCTGGACGGGTTCATCTGCTGTGCAGCGGCTGCGTGCCTGTTGCAGACCGCAGACGGTGCGCTGGACCATACGGTTGCGGGCCATCAAAGTGCCGAAGGAGCGCATGCCGCATTGCTGGAGAAACTGGGCAAGGAGCCGCTGCTTTCCCTTGGGCTGCGGCTGGGAGAGGCGTCCGGGGCGGCATTGGCAATCCAAGTGCTGAAGGGGGCCGTTGCCTGCCACAGCGGCATGGCCACTTTTGCTGAGGCAGGAGTGACCGACGGCTGAACGTTCCGGCGCTGTTGGGGCCGCCGCTGGCCCAAATCGCAGCTGGGGCAGCCAGTATCTTCCGAATGGTTGAATTGCCCCGGGTTCCCACGGGCCCCGGCGTGCGGCCTGTGCACGGCGCTTGGCCGGCATGTTGTGTCCATTTCCCCGACGTGCGGATCCCTTCTCGGGGCGGCATTGTTTGATGCCGACGATCTGATCTTACCTGTGGCAAGGGAGACTTTTGCCCGATCGGGTGGGGCTGGAAAACATTTGCATGGCCCGTAACGGCACGCCGCAGGGAAATGAACTTGCAGTTTCCCCATCTGAAAGAACCCGGTCGCCCGATCCCGCATCCACACCGGCAGTGGGAAAACACCTATAGGGTGTTGTTAAAAGGAAAATCAAAATGAGGCCCGGAATTATGGTGAATTAACGGGTTGTGGCGGCTGTATGCCAGATCGGTTTACCAATCCGGTACGCTATCCAGGTAATTTGCATTCCCATAGGTTGTTTTGGTTTGCGGGCCTTCGTGGCTGTCGGCGCCAACGGTTTGGAGGTTTCGCCATGTCTGGATTTACTCGCAGGAAAGCAATTGCTCTCTCTGGCAGCACCGCGCTTGCTTTGTCTTCACCTGGCTTGCTGAGCGCCGCCCAACCCATACGGCTCGGGGCGACGCCGACGGCGGTGCTGGTTTGGCTGGCAGAAGGTATGGGCCTGCTCCGCGACAGTGGCCATAACATCGAGCTCGTTAAATACACTTCTGGAACCAAGACCGCAAAGGATCTGGTCAGCGGCAAGCTCGACCTTGCGACAAGCTCGGAATTCGCCTTTGTGTCGGTCACTTTTGACCGTCCGGACCTTAGAATTCTGGCCTCTTTGTCGCGTTCGCGGACCATTGATGTCTTTGCACGCGCGGATCGTGGTATCCGGGGCTATGCGGATCTGGCAGGTAAAACGGTGGGTGTTGTTCAGAACAGCTTTGCCCATTTCGTACTGCACCGCGCACTTCTGGAAAGCGGTGTCAAGCTAGGTGCAATGAAGCCGCTGCTGCCGCCGGAGATCGTTTCGGAAATTACAGATGGTTCCATTGATGCCGGGGTCGTGTGGGATCCTTATCTGCGCAAGGCCGCAACGGCACTGGGCGATCAATTCATTCCGCTGCCGCATCAGGAATGGCATGACTACGAATTTGTCCTGCACGGCGCAGGCGGCTGGATATCTGCCAATCAGCAGGTTGCAAATGATATCGTGGGCATGCTTTTCCAGGCTGCGCAGCTTGCGGATTCTGACCCTCAGACAGCCAAAAAGATCGTTGGCAGGCAGCTGGATCTGGATGCCGGGACAATGGAATATCTTTGGCCCAAACACACATTGAAACTGACTTTGTCACAGGCGCTTTTGCGCCTGATGGAGGATGAAGCCTGGTTCAGGATCGATCTGGGGTTATCCGAGGGCACTGTTCCGAACTATCTTGACCTCATCGCGGCAGACGCACTGAAAGAGGCAGATCCGGCTGCGATCAGCATTATTGGCTTGAATTGATATGCGTCTCGTCGACAAGTCCAGCATTGTCGCCGTCTTGTGCGGTTGCCTGCTGACGTCGGTCATTGGGCTTTTATTGTGGAGTGACCTGAAGCAGGCCTCTGCCTACAAAGCTTATGACCGGGCAAATGTGATCAAGAGCCATGTTACAGCGTTTGGTGCGCTTGCGATGGAAGCGATGCAGCGCCCGTCGGATAGAATCCAGCAGCAATGGCTCCATGAAACTCATAGGGTCCGTGACATGCTTGCGGACAGAGAGGCGGTATCGGGGGGGGATGCTCAACAGCTGGAACTGATCACAACCGAGCTTTCCAAAGCGTTTTCCAAGATAACCTTTGACGGCGGCAGCACGTCGCCGCAGCTCCGGCGCATTCAGATCGGGCGGCTGGTTGCCAAACTGCAGCAAATGACTGAACTGGCGGATCGTTTGGTTGAAAATTCAGCCGCCAGCCGCAGCCAGGCTGCCCGCGTGTTTCAAACATCCGTCTGGACAACCATCGGCTTGCTGATACTTGGGGTTCCCCTGCTTTGGCTGGGCTTTCGCAAAGCAGCGCTGCGGCCTTTGAAAGATCTGACCCATGATGTCGCGGGCGCAACTTTGCAGCAGCCTCTCAGCGCAGAGGCCTGGCAGAGGGCGGATGAGTTTGGGCAGCTTGGGCGGGAGTTTGCAGAGATGCAGAACCGGTTGATTACGGCCTTTGACGAGGTTGCCGACAAAGCCGCCCGGCTTGAACAAAGCAATCGCAAGGCTCAGGAAGCCGCCGATCACGCCCGCAAAGCGGAGCGGCGCACCAGGGACGCTCTGGACGCTGTGCGCGAAGCACAAGAGGAAACTGCTCTGGCTGCGCGTCATGACACATTAACCGGGCTGGGCAACCGGACTTTGCTTGAAGAACTGTCCCAAAAAATGGCGGGGCACCAGCCGGACAGTTCCGGAACATTGGTGCTTGCGATCGATTTGGACCGCTTCAAGGACGTCAACGATACGTATGGTCATGCGGCCGGGGACGCCGTTCTGACAGCCTGTGGTCAGCGATTGATCAGCCGTGCCGTATCCGGTCAAAGTTCTGCCTTCCGCATCGGGGGTGATGAGTTTGTTCTGGTCCTCGATTTTGACGGAAGCGAAACGCATGCGCAGTGGTATTGTGATCAGCTTCTGGACGAATTGTTGTGCCCCACGGAATACAAAGGAGTCGAATTGAGTGTTGGGGCTTCAATAGGATTGGCGCTGCTGTCTCCGGGGGAGCAGCTGTTGAATGCTCTGAAACGCGCCGATCTGGCATTGTATGAGGCAAAGCACAGAGGCCGCAATCAGGCCGTTGCTTTCAGCGCAACTCTTGGGGCCGCGCATGACGCCAAACTGAAGCTCATCAACGATTTTAAGACAGCTCTGGAACGGGATGAAATCAGCATCGAAGTGCAGCCCCAAGTTTGTGCCAAAACCTATGCGCTGCAAGGCGTTGAAGTGCTGGCGCGATGGGATCACCCCAAAAGAGGCCGTCAATCACCTGCTGTGTTTGTCGAAATCGCCGAGGAGCTGAAGCTGCAGGCGGACCTTGACCGCCGCGTGCTGGACCTGGCTCTTGAAGCCCGCAAGACCATAGAGGCTGAACTGGGGCGCGCACCGCAGGTGTCTGTCAATGTTTCCGCAAACCGGCTGACGTCGCCAACATTGCTTGAAGAACTCAGACGGCGCCCTGATCTGCCGCAAAGCGGACTGGCCTTTGAAGTTCTCGAAACAGCGTTTCTAGATGACGTTTCAGGCGAGCTGGAACTGACCATAACTGCGCTCAAGGACATGGGGATAAAAATCGAAGTCGATGACTTCGGGACGGGCCACGCAAGCTTTGCCTCGGTTCTGGCGCTGAAACCGGACCGGTTGAAAATTGACAGAATGTTTGTGACCGGCGTCGACAAGGATGACCAGCGCAAAGACCTTCTTCGCGGCATCGTTGATATGGCCAATCGCGTTTCCGTTAGCACAATCGTAGAGGGTGTCGAGACCCTTGGAGAAGCAGATGCGGCAGCGGAAGTCGGCGCTGATACGCTCCAGGGCTTTGCGTTTTCCCGACCTCTCAGTGTCAAAGACTTCATTGCATGGGCAAAAAAGAAAGAGCGCCGCGTCGCTTGAGAATTGCCTTCAATGCGGCCGCCTCTGCACCGGTGCGGGCGAGCTTTTCCTCAGCTGGAAACCGCAGATCCGCATGTGAGCGCCGACATTGGCTGCTTAGCCTGCTACTAACAGCGTCCGGAGCAAACGCTCACCTGCGCAAAGCTCGCGGGTGGTCAGGTGATCCAGCACGGCCTGCGCGTCCTTGCCGCGGACAAACACCTTCTTCAGCGGCGACATGTCGAACATGTCGGCGCGCTCACGCACCGCGTCGTGTTCGTCGTTTGGATCGGTGCTGTAACTCCAGGCGGTGCCCATGCCGTTCCAGTCCTCCAGCCCCGAGCCCAGGGCGGTGTGGCGGGAAGCAAGTGCCGATGTGCGGCTTAGTTCTTCTGCCATTCTCGTTGGTCCTTTCTCAATACCATTCGTCAGGCATGGCGGCTTTGCGCTCTGCCACATAGGTGTTCAGGTCTGCGCGTACGCTGTCGTTCATGTCCGGTGGCTGATACTCTGCCAGCATCTGCCGCCACCGGGCCGTGGCGCGCTGATCAGCGGCCCGGCGACCGTTTTCGTCCCAGGTTTCAAAGGGCCCGCCTCTGGGCACCTGCGGTTCGAAATTGGCGGTCGTGTAGTGGCGCAGGGTGTGGCTGGTAGAGAGAAAGTTCTCACCCGGTCCCGCCTCGGCGTAGGAGTCGCGGCCAAAGGCCTCATCATCGGTGGGGAACCCCTGCAGCATCTTCAGCATGGCTCCGCAGTGGTCGAGGTCCATCACGAACTTCTCATAGGACATCACCAGCCCGCCTTCGAGCCAGCCTGCCGCGTGCCAGATCTGATGGCCGCCAGACAGCAGCGTCGCCCACATGGCGTCTGCACTGTCCTGCATCGCCTGACCGTCAGCGGCATTCGAGGCCGTGATCTGGCCGCCGCCGGAGCGCACCGGCACCCCCAGCCTGCGACCCAGCTGGCTCAGCGCCATGGTGGTCAGGTTCGCCTCGGGCGAGCCGAAAGTTAGCGCACCGGTGCGCAGGTTCATGGAAGAATGAAAGCTCCCGAACACAACCGGGCAGCCAGGGCGCACCAGCTGCGACAGCGCAATTCCTGCCATCGCCTCGGCCAGCGTCTGGGCGGCGACAGCCGCTGGCGAAAGCGGCCCCATGGCGCCGGCAAAAATGGCGGGCGAGATGCAGACGCATTGGTTCGCCGCCGCGTAGATGCGCAAGGATGTCGACATCACGTCGTCATAGATCAGTGGCGAGTTGACGTTGATATTGGCCTGCAGCACCGCGTTTTGATCCAGGAATTCCCCGCCAAATGCCAGCCGCGCCATCGCAACGCTGTCTTCTGCGGCCTGCGCCGAGGTGACGCCGCCCATGAAGGGTTTGTCCGACAGGGTGAGATGGGCCAGCATCATGTCCAGGTGACGCTTGTTCACCGGCACGTCCGTAGGCTCGACCACAGTCCCGCCCGAATGGTGCAGCGCGGGCGACATATGGGCAAGCTTCACGAAATTCTCAAAGTCCTCCAGCGTGGCATAGCGGCGGCCTTGCTCCAGGTCGCTGACAAAGGGTGAGCCATAGCCGGGCATCAGCACCAGATTATCGCCGCCGAGCGTGACGCTGCGGGCCGGTGCGCGACCGTGCAGCCGGAACTCCGTCGGGGCGGTTTTGCACAGCTGCCGGACATGACCCGGTTCGAACCGGACCCGGACGCCGTCAACCTGCGCGCCGGCTTCGGCAAAGAGCGCCAGCGCCGTGTCGTCGCCACGGAATTCGACCCCGACATGTTCCAGGATCCAGTCCGCCTGGGCTTCGATGCGTACAAGGGCGGCCTCGTCCAGCAGAGTGTAGGCCGGGATCTTGCGGCGCTGGTATACCGGTATGACCTGCGGCGCATTATGCCGGGTCAGCCTGCCCCGGCGCGACCTGCCGCGCTGGGTGATATGGGTTTGAGCGTTCATATTTCCCAACGTTGCGGCTCCTGAAGTGTTTCCCGGACTCCATATTTTGGGAATTCGTTCCGCCAGCAATCGATTTTATTTGCTCACGATGTTCAGGAAAATTATACGCTTGACCTCATGCCTGTAGAATTTCGCCACCACGACAGCTTGCGCCTGTTTGCCGAGATCGCCCGCTACCGGAGTTTCTCTGATGCGGCGGAAGCTCTGAATATGACCAAAGGCGCGGTCAGCTATCAGGTCAAAACGTTGGAAATGGATCTTGGGTTTTCTCTGTTTCAACGCAGCGCCCGTGGGGTGGAGCTGACGCCCGGCGGGCTCAAGCTGCTGGCCGCCTGCCAAAGCCACTACGAAGAAATCGAGGGCGAAATTCTGGCCCTCAAGGGGCTGTCCACCAGAACCCTGACAGTGGGTGTTTCCACGTATTTCGCGGCCCGCTGGCTGTCGCCGCGGCTGATGTCCTTCATGCAGGAACACCCGGACATCCAATTGCGGTTGCAGCCGATGATCCGGCTGATCGACCTTGAGGCGCAAGGTGTTGATCTCGCCATCCGCTGGGGAAGCGGGCAATGGGGGGATGGCGACGTTACGCCGTTCCTGCCGTGCCCGGCATTTCCCGCAGGCAATGCTGCGGCACTGGAAACGGTAGAGCGGCTCGGCTGGGAGCAGGCGGTTTCAACCTTTACCTTGTTGCGGGATCACGATGACAGCGACGCCTGGACGGACTGGCTGACTGTCGCGGGATTGCCGCATCAGACCCGACGAGACACGCTGATCATCCCTGACCCCAACGTGCGGGTTCAGGCGGTTGTCAACGGGCAGGGAGTGGCTCTGATGGACGCGCTGGTTGAACAAGAGCTGGAAGAGGGCAAGCTGTTCCGCCTCTCACCGGATAGCCTGCAGGATTACGGCTACTTTCTTGTCCGCCCGCGCAAGGTTGCGTCCCGGGACAGTGTCACAGCGTTTTCAAATTGGCTGCAGGGGCAACAGGCTGGCCTGTCCTGACGATTTGCCATTTCCTGTTGCGCCAAGTGTGTCGGTGCTTTGTGCGACGCAGCGTGGCGGCTGTGCCGAAAAATGGCCGAGGTTCCCGAGCCTTGCGCTGCCTGCAGCGGATCGGCAAGCGTAATCTGAAAAAATCGCTCTGTCCTTCTGGTTCGATGCAAAGAGCTGTGAAATTCCTTCGGGAAGCTGATCAGAGCTGATAACCGCAGCGCGTTCATCACGCGGGGCTAGGCTTTGTGGGCCTGCGCCAACGGCGTTAGCCTCGTGTTCTCACGCTCCGGAAACCCCGAGGACACTGGCTTTATTGAGGCGCTTAACAGCGCGTTTCGGGCAGAAGCCCTGAGCGCGCATTTGTTCATGAGCCATACGGAGACCTGTGAAAAGCCGGGGGACCTGCGTCGGCACTGCAAATAGGACAGCGCCCTCAGCCCAACTGGAAAGAACGTCCCGGTTGCCATGCATTGTCCAGGTGGCGCCACCAATTCGCCATCGTGACAGAGCTGGAAAACGCCAGTTTTCGGCGCTCCGGGGTGGGGCGGCAGGGCAAAGGGCGGCCGATGCTGGTGCGGGAGTTTGCGGACAAAGATGTGCTTTGTTCGCAAAACAGCTTTTGCCTGAAAATCTTCCTCCATGGAGCAGGCCGGATCTGCAGGGCAGGGAGTGTTTTACTCTGCTGCTTCCGAAGATCTCTTTCTTTTGCGCTCGGCCATGTCAAAAATTGCACTTTCGATGGATTTCTCCAGTTCCTGTGCGCGTTGAATATAGGCAGGGTTCTGGCTGGCGGGCACGCCGGGTATCCAATGCTGGGCCAGGTCGCGCAGGTTCTGACGGTCGTGGCTGTAAAAAGTCTGCGCTGCCTGGGCGGCTTCATATTCGCTGAGCCCGGCATTCTCCAGCACGTAACGGCCAGCGCGCAATGAGCTGTCGAACATTTCCCGCACAATGTCGTCCGCTCCGGCCTTGAACAGTTCATAGACGTGATTGCGGTCCTTGGCGCGGGCAATGATGTGCAAGTCAGGGTAAGAGCGGCGCACATAAGTGACCATTTTGACCACACCTTCCGGGTCATCCAGCGCCACCACAAACACCTTGGCTTTGGCGATGCCTGCAGCCTTCAGGAGTTCGGGACGTGTCGGGTCGCCAAGAAAGCTCTTGACCCCGAAGCGCCGCATCAGCTGCACAGCTTCCATGTCGTGATCCAGTACCACAGTCTTGAAGCCGCTGGCCTGCACCAGCCGGTTCACAATCTGTCCGAAGCGGCCGATGCCTGCGATGATCACCGGTCCTTCTTCGTCGATTTCGTCCGGTTCATGGGCTTGCAGCGGTTCCCCCATGCGTTTGGACAGAAGGTCGTAGGCGATGAACAGCAGGGGCGTGATCAGCATTGACAGCGCGATCACCAGCAAAAGCTTCTCTGACAGGGCAGCGGGAATGACACTAAGCTGAGTGGAAAACGCCAGCAGCACAAAACCGAATTCTCCGGCTTGTGCGAGGCTAAGGGTGAATAGCCAAAGCCGGCGACGCCGTAGGCCAAAGGCCCGCCCAACGAAATACAGCACAGCTCCCTTGGCGAGAATGACCAGAAGCGCCAGGCCAATCAGATCACCTGGATCGGCCAGGAACTGGCGGTAATCAATACCGGCGCCCACGGTGATGAAGAACAGACCCAGCAGCAGCCCTTTGAAGGGGTTCAGGTCGCTTTCCATCTCGTGTCTGAACTCAGAGTTGGCCAGCACCACACCTGCCAGAAAGGCGCCGAGCGCCGGTGACAGGCCGACCAGTGTCATCAGAAAGGAAATGCCAACCACGATCATCAGCGCCAGTGCGGTGTACATTTCGCGAAGGTTGGAGGCATGGATGAAGCGGAACAAGGGACGGGTCAGGTAAATGCCGGCGAGGATGATGAAGGCAATCGTGGCCAGCGTAACCAATGCGACAGCCCAGCCGGGCAATCCGTCGACCAGTGACAGCGAACCATGGCCGCCGCCATGACCGGATGCACCTTCCCGGCTAATGGAGCCGTCAGACGCAAATTGCGGGATGGCGTAGACGCCAAGAAGCGGCAGGAAGGCAAGGATCGGAATAACAGCGATGTCCTGGGTCAGCAGCACAGAGAAAGCCGCGCGGCCGCCACCGGTCTGCATCAGCCCTTTTTCAGATAATGTCTGCAGGACAATTGCGGTGGAGGACAAGGACAGCGCCAGTCCGACAGCGAGGCTGACATGCCAAGGCTCGCCCGCGGCTATTGCGGCCCCCATCAGCACGACAGTTGAGGCGGCGACCTGCGAGCCGCCCAGGCCGATCAGCTTGTCCCGCATCGCCCATAGCGCGCGTGGCTCCAGTTCCAGGCCAATCAGGAACAGCATCATCACCACGCCGAATTCGGCGAAATGGCGTAACTCTTCGGTTTCTGACCCGGTCAGCCCCAGCACCGGGCCAATGGCGATACCTGCCGCAAGATATCCCAGAACCGAGCCCAGGCCGAGACGTGCAGCCAGCGGCACAGCGATGACTGCGGCGCCAAGGTAAATGGTTGCTTGATAGAAAAACTCTTCCATGAAACAGGTATCGCAAGCCTGCCCGGGCTTTGGCAATGGCTTTACGGCGGCAGGGTCAATTGCTGCGGCAAAAGAGCGCTCGCTCGGGCTTTATTGTTCCAGCATCCGGATGTCTTCGCTGAGCTTGCCAATCCGGTCCAGCCGTTGCGAGATCCGCTCCTGAAAGCCACCAAGCTGATCGATGATATCGGCCAGGGTTTCGCCGGAATCGGTCAGGCGCGCGCTTTCGATTTTAAGCAGAACGCGAGTCGAGCTGAGGCCCAGGAAATGGCGGTGCATGATCTGGCAGGCATTGGTGATGCGGATGGCTTCGTCGTCCACTTCCTTCATGCCTTCCTCAGACCGTTTGACTTGATCCTTCACCAGCTCGCTGAGGATCTGGCGTTCATTTTCCATGTCGGCGCTGCCCAGGTCTCGGCGTTCTTTCTGCAGCTGATTATCGCATTCAATCAGAATGCGTGCCATGCCTTCGACAAACAGGCTGCCGTTCACCGACGACTTGATCTTGGCAAAATTGCTGTTCTCACCCATGACATGAGCGCCGAACCAGTCAGACATCTGCCGGGACATGGCGCCATAGTTCTGTGACAGAACGGTGACAGGACCGCCCGAAGGTTCGATGCGCGATGCCAGCACCCGCAGGTTATGCGGGATTGTGTGCATGGCGTCGAAATCTGCGATCAGACCGTCTGTTTCGCCCGCCAGGGTTTCGGCGTCGCTTAGCATGCGCCGCAGTTCCTGAATCCTGGCATTTTGCTGGTTGCCCAAGCCTTCGTCGCGCGCGATCAGTTCCTGGCTGAGCGCGTGAGCAGCGAATTGATGGTAGTCTTCGTAACCCTGGCTTTTGAGCCAGTCGAGCAGATGCTGTGCGCTTTCTTCCGGCTTGATGCCCTCTTCTTTTTCTCGCTTCAGGAGGTTTCCGTAAACCGCGCGCACTTCGTCGAACAGCTTGCTGCTGGGTTTGATGCGGGCTGACAAGTAGCCGTCCTGGCACGGCACCACGACGGCAAAGACCCAGTAATACAAGCCATCCTTGGCCTTGTTCTTGACATAGGCTCCAATGCTTTCGCCATTTTGGATCGTCTCCCAGAACAGCGAGAACACGCCTTTGGGCATGTCCGGGTGGCGGATCACCTTGTGCGGAGCGCCGATCAGCTCTTCCCAGGTATAGGCGCCGACGCGGCGGAAAACATAGTTGCCGGCCCGGATCACCCCCCGGCTGTCGGTGCGGGAAAAGAACACCTCATTGAGGCCAAACGGAGCCTCGCCGCTGGTTGGGCGGGGTTCAACACGGCGGTCTACAAAGGACACGTAACAATTCCACTTTGGGTTACAGAATTTTGCTGCCCTAATCTGTACGTTCAAATCCTTCCTGCTTGGTTAAGTCGGCAGCGGCGCATCGCGTTTTAATTGTGCCATCACGATTTGGCTCTGAACCCTGGAAACACCGGGGTGCGGTAGTAAAACCTCATGAATGAGCGTGTTCAACGCCTGTAAATCGGCGCAGTAGACGCGCAGCAGATAGTCGGCTTCTCCGGTCATGGTCCAGGCCGAGGTGATCTCTGGCTGGTTGGCCACCAGCCGGGCGAATCCTTTGGATTGTTCCGGGCCGTGGCTGGCCAGATGCACCTGCACAAACCCCTGCACGGTGAGCCCCAGCTTGGCTGGGTTCAATCGGGCAGCGTAGCCTTCGATATAGCCCTCCGTCTCTAGCCGTTGCCGCCGCCGCCCGGCTTGGCTGGGGGATAGGTTCAGGACTTCACTCAGTTCCTGAGCCGTAAGATGGGCGTTCTTCTGCAGAGCCGCCAGCAGCTTGGTGTCGGTAGGGTCCAGCATGCGTGAAATGATCCTTTTTTGGCATATTTTCGCGAATCTTTCGCGCCCATCAACGGAAATCTGCGAAACAATGCGGATAGTTTGCAGGATATATGCGGTATTCTTGATGCAAGAATTCAATTATTCCCGGAATGACGTCAAGGAGACACGCAATGGGTCCTTTCCCGCATAACGCCCCGAAATCCGAAATTACCCTCGAAAACCCTGCAGGAACTGACGGATTTGAATTTGTTGAGTTTGCCAGCCCGGAGCCTGAGCAGCTGCGGGCGCTGTTCACCCGTATGGGCTATGAGCTGGTGGGCCATCGCAAAGGCCGGCCACTGGTAGAGCTGTGGCAGCAGGGCGATGTCACCTATATCCTGAACGCTGATCCCGAAAGTTTTGCAGCAAAATTCGTCGAGGAGCATGGCCCTTGCGCTCCGGCAATGGGCTGGCGGGTTGCGGATGCACAATTGGCGTTTGACCATGCTGTGTCAAAAGGGGCTGAGGCCTATGAGGGGGAAGGTAAGGTTATGAATGTGCCTGCCATCAAGGGCATTGGCGGCTCGCTGATCTACTTCATTGACCAGTATTACGACACCTCGCCTTACAATGAAGAATTTGAGTGGCTGAAGCAGTCAAAGCCGCGCGGCGAGGGGTTCTATTACCTCGATCATCTGACACACAACGTCTACACGGGCAACATGGACAAGTGGTTCAAGTTCTACGAAGAGCTGTTCAACTTTAAAGAGATCCGTTTTTTCGATATCCAGGGCAAGTACACCGGCCTTTTCAGCCGTGCGCTAACCTCGCCCTGCGGTCGCATCCGCATCCCAATCAACGAAGACCGTGGCGAGACCGGGCAGATCGTGTCCTACCTCAAGAAATATAACGGAGAGGGCATCCAGCACATCGCGGTCGGCACCGAGGATATCTATGCCAGCACCGATGCGATTGCCGAAAAAGGCCTGAACTTCATGCCGGGCCCCAATGACGCCTATTATGAGCTGTCCAAGGAGCGGGTGCGAGGGCACGATGAACCGGTGGACCGGATGAAGAAACATGGCATCCTGATTGACGGCGAAGGCGTGGTGGACGGCGGCGAAACCCGCATCCTGCTGCAAATATTCTCGAAAACCGTGATCGGGCCGATCTTCTTTGAGTTTATCCAGCGTAAGGGCGATGACGGTTTCGGCGAAGGAAACTTCAAGGCGCTGTTTGAATCGATCGAACGCGAACAGATCGAAAGCGGTGAGATTCAGGCTGCAGAGTAAGCGCTGCAGCTGGATTGACCAAAGCCGGACCTGCTATGCAGGCCCGGCCATTTTTTGACTGCCCCTGCGCAGAAGAGGATGGCCCTCAACAGGCACCGTGAGGGCAAAGGCTTTGCAGGAGAGCTTACCCTTTGGGCATTGTCAAAGTGCGGTTGCGTCCACCCTTCTGGTACTGCAGCTGGCCTTCTCCGATTGCTATCACACGTCCGCCGTCGATGCGGTCGCCGACTTGCAGCTTTTTGTAGCGGCCAGAGGGAAGGCGCACCAGTGCGCGGCGGTTGGCAGCGGTGCCATAGACGCCGATCAAGTTGAGCTTGCGCAGGTTGAGGGCATTATTGACCGTGGCGCGGCGGGCGACTGAGGCGCTGGTCGGAATGCGTGGCGCAGCGGCTGCAGCGGCTGCGGGCACAGCAGCGGCCGTTTGCGTTTGCGTTTGCGTTTGATTTTGTGAGTTGCGGCGGGCACGGTCTACCAGATTGGCAAAATTCGCTGGCCGGTTCCGGGGCACAACCGACGACGCGACGGCCTGAGCGGTGACTGGCAGCTCATTCTCAGCGGGTTTCAGGCTGGCCGGACGCTTGCGCGGGCGAAGGCTTGCCAATTCGGCGCGACTGAAGCCGCCGTTCTGAGCCCTCTCCACTTGTTCTGCAAAGTCCGTAGGCCGGGCCTTGGGTCGTTTGCGCGACAGAACCTGATTGCGGGCCGCTTCCTCTTCCAGTGCCGCAGCAGCAGGGTCGCGGCGGCCCGGTGCGGGTGGCGGCACCTTCGCGGGGCGGCCAAGATAGACCGTGATGCCATCGGGATTGATCGCGCCTTCCTGCGTCGCCCTGACCAATCCGCGCTCGTCAAGGTCAAAGGTGGAACTTGCTGGAGCGGGCGAAGCAATGACGCCGGGAGCTTCGTCGCCAGCAAAGGTTTCCGCTTTCGGCAGAGCCACGGCATCAGCCGCAATTTCGGTGCTGTCAACGGAGGCGGTGTAAAGCTCGTCCAGCCCGGTGGCCGTTGGAATGGTATCCGGTTCCGGGGCGACAGGCCAAATACCGGTGGCCGCATAGCGTGCCGCCTGCGCCAGTTCATCCTGCGGGTCTGCTGTGCGTATTTCTGTGGCACCTGGCTGCAAGGCCGCAGGATCAAGAAAGGCAGTATCCGTTCCTTCCTCGGGTGGGTCGACGCCGTCGGCGGCGGCTTCATCTTCTACTGTCGGTTCCATCCCTGTCCCGTCAGCGTCGCCGGAAACCGGGTCAGGCTGATCGGCCAGCACGCTGACTTGAGGTGCGATTTCCTCAGCCTGGGTGTCAGATTGAGCCGGAGCAGGGGGGGCGGACATGTCCGGCGATGCGTCGTCGGCAACAACGTCGGGGGCAGCGGAAAGATTGCGGTCTGCATCCTTGCGGGCGGCAAGAAAGCCATCCTCGCCAAAAACAGCCCAGCCCGAAACTGCAGCGAGGCTCAGCAGAACTACTGCTGCCAGGGCCCAGCCATAGGTGCGCGGCTTGCCGGAGGGCATCGGCTGATGGCCAGGATCGGCCTGCGGTGGCAAAGCGGCGGCCGCAGGCGCGTGCGCGCGCAGGGCTGCGGGTGCGGGCGGAATGGCCCGCTGCTGACCAGCCTCATCCTTTGCCAATGCAGGGCTGGCGGTGCCCAGCGGTTTTACAGGTCCACTTTGTTCCGAGGATGCCGGGCCAGCAATCAGCGGCTCAGGGGACGGCGGCGCTGCGGGTTGGATTGCGGCGGCAGCGGTTCCCGGCTTTTCGTTTGTGGTGTCGGAGGGCGTTTCCGGTTTCGGGGCTGCAGCTTGACTGGAGGTTGCAGGCGGGGCTGGTGGCACGGCCGCGGGTTTCGGCCTTGGGTGGCTTGGTTCAAGTTCAGCGTCCTGCGGTTCCTGCCGGGCTTGCGGGTCCTGAAGATCCGGGTGCGCGGAGACTGAGGCCTCCTCTTTAGACACATCTCCGGCGGTGGCCGCTGGCAATTGTGCCGGGCCAATCGCCTTGACCACGGCGCTGTCTGGTTCGACCTCGGTTCCCCGGATCAACCGGGTGGTGCCAAAGCACGGCTCCCTCTGAAAATCGCTATCCTGCGGTGCTGCAACAAAGCTGACCGGCCCGAAGCCGTGCTCTGCGGCAAAGGTCTCGGCCTCGTCGAGTGTCTCCAGTGCAACGGCAGCAACGTGGGTCACTTTGTCCTGGGCGCAGATATCAAAGGCCAGTTCGTCCACCGGATAAGGCGTTGCGCCATCCAGAGCCTGACGTGCTGCTTCTATCCGCTCATCCGCAGGTATGTTGCCGGTTTCGAGGCTCAGATAGCGGATCTGGTCGTCTGGCAGGACCAGCTTGCTGTGGATGCCGCTGGGTTCCAGCAGCAATGCGTTGGCGCGCATGCCGGCCAGCGCGGCGGGCAGATCTTCGGTATCAAATGGCGTAGTTGCCACGTCTCGCCAGCCGTCTGGGGCGCGGTGCAGGAGGCCGATGCCGTCAGCGGAGAGTAAAAGAGCAAAAGCGGGTTTCATGCTTTGGGTCAAACCATCCAAATCCATACTGCCCGGGGCCGCTGCTGCGCCCGGTGTTTTGCCGCGAACCTTAAAGCAGGAACCCGCCGAGTTAAAGGAAAAGACAGACCACAGGTCTTGCGGGCAGCAGTGCGCCATCCCCATGTAACAAGCATTCGAAAAAAGGAGCATTTGCGTATGAAGGCAAGGATACTGCTGGCAGCCGCCCTCATGCTGTCCATGAGCGCAGGCGCTGTGGTGGCCAGCGAAGCGGCAAACCTGCGCCAGATAACCGTGACTGGAGAAGGCAAAGTGCAAATGGCGCCCGAACTGGCCGCCATCACCTTGGGTGTGACAGAAGAGGCTGAAGACGCTGCCGTTGCCATGTCGGCGGTGGCTGACAGCATGCGGTCCGTGATTGCCCGGTTGAAAAATGCGGGCATTGCTGCAGAGGACATGCAGACCCAGCAAATAGCCATGCATCCGGTTTGGTCGCAGGACCGCTCATATGACAGCGGCAACCGGCGCGAGATCACCGGGTTCGAGGCGTCCAATATTTTGATGGTGCGGGTTCGTGAACTTGGGGAATTGGGACCGGTGCTTGATGCGGTTCTGAAGGCCGGGGCGAACCGTTTCCATGGTCTGAGATTCGACGTCAAAGATCCCGAAGCCGCAGCAGATGCAATCCGGGGCGAAGCGGTCAGGGATGCCATTCGCAAAGCACAGCAGCTGGCTGAAGCAGCCGGCATGGAGCTGGGGCCGGTACGCTCAATCTCAGAGCATGGCGGCGGCGGGCGCCCGATGATGGCAATGGAAATGGCACGCAGCGATGCGATGCCAATAGAGGCCGGGGAACTGACGTTCTCCCAGAATGTCACTGTCGTGTTCGACCTGCTGGTTCCAGGCGGCGATTAAGGTGGAAATGAAGAAAGCCCGGGCGGTCACCCGGGCTTTTTGTTGCTGATGCGGCGGGTGTTTACCCGCAGGCCTTGGCCAGCGCCTGATCCAGGTCGCGGATCAGGTCGTCCGCGTCTTCGATCCCGATTGACACGCGCACAACATTCGGGCTGGCGCCTGCCGCCTCTTGCTGGTCCGGTGTCAGCTGGCGATGGGTCGTGGATGCAGAGTGGATGATCAGCGAACGGGTATCGCCGAGATTGGCCACATGGCTGAAGATCTCCAGCGAATCCACCAGCTTGATGCAGGCCTCATAACCCCCCTTGACGGCAAAGGTGAACAATCCGCCGGTACCCTTAGGATAGCAGGCTTGGGCGCGTTCGAAATATGGTGACGATGGCAGACCGGCGTAGGTCACGTAGTCGACCCGGTCGTCATTCTCGAGCCATTGCGAAACCTTGCGGGCGTTTTCGCAATGGCGCTGCATCCTGAGAGACAGTGTCTCAATGCCCATCAACGTGTAATGCGCGGCTTGCGGGTTCATTGTCATGCCAAGATCCCGCAGCCCGATGGCGATGCCATGGAATGTGTAGGCAAGCGGGCCGAAAGTCTCATGGAATTTGAGGCCATGGTAGGCAGGTTCAGGTTCCGACAGGGACGGGAACTTGTCATTTGCAGACCAGTCGAAATTGCCGCTGTCGATCACGCAGCCGCCGGTTACTGTCCCGTTTCCGGTCAGGTATTTGGTGGTTGAATGGACGACCAAAGAGGCACCCTGCGCAATCGGATTGCACAGGTAGGGCGTTGCAGACGTATTGTCGACAATGAGCGGAATTCCCGCCGCGTCAGAAACATCTGCCAGTGCCCGGATGTCCGTTACATAGCCGCCCGGATTGGCGATGGACTCGCAGAATACTGCACGGGTGTTTTCGTCGATGGCTGCCTTGACCGCGTCCAGGTCGTCGGTGTCGACGAATTTGGCAGACCATCCGAAGCGCTTGATGGTTTGGCTGAACTGGGTGACGGTGCCGCCGTAAAGCCGGGTCGAAGCCACAACATTGCAGCCGGGTCCCATCAGTGGGAACAAGGCCATGATTTGCGCAGCGTGGCCGGACGAGCAACAGACAGCGCCAGCGCCGCCTTCCAGCGTGGCCAGGCGTTCCTGCAGCACTGCAACAGTGGGATTGGTCAGGCGTGAATAGATAAAGCCGACTTCCTGCAGGTTAAACAGTGCGGCTGCGTGTTCGGCATCCCGGAAAACATATGCCGTGCTTTGGTAAATCGGCGTTTGCCGCGCACCGGTGGCAGGGTCCGGTTTGGCGCCGGCATGGATTTGCAAGGTATCAAAGCCATAGGAAGGGGCGTCGGTCATCAGTATGTCTCCCTGAAAAACGTCTATTGCGCGCACCTCAGCATGGCTGCGCCCGGAAGGCAATCGCGCGAATGACGCAACAAAGGGCTTTTGTCTTTTGCTCCTTCAGGCCTCGGCGGGAAGCTTGGGGAAAAAATTGCAGGAAAACTGCGCGGACAACACCTTGAAGACAGGAGGCGCAGCCCAAAGGAGAGGTTCACAGCAGCGGTGTTAAAGGGGGCGGCCTTTTGCCATATGCCGTCTCCGGTGGCCGCATTCACTGGGCGCATGTCGGCATAAGAAACGGTCTAGTGACGTGCCTTACTTTGACCGTGCCAAATGAGTCCTACCTGAATATTTGCGACTTCTGGAAAGCTTTCGGAAGCTTTTCTCGCGCTGATAGGCATTGCCCAGGACGTGAAAGAGGGTGAAATCGTCAGCCTCCTGGACCTGGCCGGCGGAATGGACGGTTGTGAAAGAAGGACGGTCCGGCGGCCCGCGCGTGCAACGAGACATCGGGGCGGCGTTGTTGCGCAACTCGTTTTGAGGACGAGCTTCCCCTTTCCGCGGCGGATTCATCCATCACACACGATCTCGGCGGTGCCGAGGGCCGAGAATCGGTTCATGAGAGCGATGCGGATGTGGATTTCGGCGGTTTGTCTGTCTGGGTCCCTCGCCATGATGCGTTCGCCGAATGCCTTGAGGCATAGCATTTTGGCCTCCACGCGACTTCGGATGTGATAACCACTCCATCGTTTCCACAGCGCCCTGCCGAAGCGTTGCGAAGCGCGCAGTATCTCG
>NZ_JBNAFX010000035.1:0-46264 GCF_049800895.1 Leisingera sp. S232
ACGCCGGCGCCGACGGTGCGGCCGCCTTCGCGGATCGCGAAGCGCAGGCCGTTTTCCATCGCGATCGGCGCGATCAGCTCAACGTCGAACTTCAGGTTGTCGCCCGGCATCACCATCTCGGTGCCTTCCGGCAGGGTCACGGTGCCGGTCACGTCGGTGGTGCGGAAGTAGAACTGCGGACGGTAGTTCGCGAAGAACGGGGTGTGGCGACCACCTTCTTCTTTGGTGAGGATATAGGCCTCAGCTTCGAACTTGGTGTGCGGCTTCACGGAACCCGGCTTACACAGAACCTGGCCACGCTCAACGCCGTCACGGTCCACACCACGCAGCAGGGCGCCGATGTTGTCGCCTGCTTCACCGCGGTCCAGCAGCTTGCGGAACATTTCCACACCGGTACAGGTGGTGGTGGAAGTGTCACGGATACCAACGATTTCGATCGAGTCGCCAACGTTGATCACGCCACGCTCAACACGGCCGGTCACAACGGTGCCGCGGCCAGAAATCGAGAACACGTCTTCGATCGGCATCAGGAACGGCTGGTCAACAGCGCGCTCAGGGGTGTCGATGTAGTCATCAACAGCCGCCATCAGCTCTTTGATCTTCTCTTCGCCGATTTCCGGCTTGTTGCCTTCCATCGCCGCCAGAGCGGAGCCTGCAACGATCGGAATATCGTCGCCCGGGTACTCGTAGGAAGACAGCAGTTCGCGGATTTCCATTTCGACGAGCTCCAGGAGCTCTTCGTCGTCAACCTGGTCCACTTTGTTCATGAACACGACCATCTTCGGGATGCCAACCTGGCGGCCCAGCAGGATGTGCTCGCGGGTCTGCGGCATCGGGCCGTCAGCTGCGTTCACAACCAGGATCGCGCCGTCCATCTGCGCCGCACCGGTGATCATGTTCTTCACATAGTCAGCGTGGCCGGGGCAGTCGACGTGCGCGTAATGGCGGTTGTCGGTCTCATATTCCACGTGCGCGGTCGAGATGGTGATGCCGCGGGCTTTTTCTTCCGGGGCGCCGTCGATCTGGTCGTAGGCTTTGAAGTCACCAAAGTATTTGGTGATCGCCGCGGTCAGAGTGGTCTTGCCGTGGTCAACGTGGCCGATGGTGCCGATGTTGACGTGCGGTTTATTACGTTCAAACTTTTCCTTAGCCATGGTGGCCTCCTTTTGTTTCGAGAAGGGTCCGCACGGATTGCGAACCCCTCGATTTCTTGTCGCTTACGCGAATTTCGCCTGGATCTCTTCCGAGATGTTCTGCGGAACCGGTTCGTAGTGATCGAACTGCATGGTGAACTGGGCGCGGCCCGAGCTCATCGAACGCAGGGTGTTGATGTAGCCGAACATATTCGCCAGCGGCACAAATGCGTCGATCGCGATTGCGTTGCCGCGGTTCTCCTGGCCGGACACCTGGCCACGACGCGAGGTCAGATCGCCGATGATACCGCCGGTATAGTCTTCCGGGGTGATCACTTCGACTTTCATCACCGGCTCGAGCAGTTTCGCACCAGCTTTGCGCATGCCTTCACGCATGCCCATACGGGCCGCGATTTCAAAGGCCAGAACCGAGGAGTCCACGTCGTGGAACTTACCGTCGATCAGGGCAACTTTGAAGTCGATCACGGGGAAGCCGGCCAGCGGGCCGCTATCCATGACGGACTTGATGCCTTTTTCAACGCCCGGGATGTATTCCTTCGGAACCGCACCGCCAACGATACGGGATTCGAAGGAATAGCCTTCGCCCGGCTCTGTCGGCGAGATGATCAGTTTCACCTCGGCGAACTGGCCCGAACCACCCGACTGTTTCTTGTGGGTGTAGGAATGCTCGACCTCTTTGGAGATGGTCTCGCGGTAAGCCACCTGCGGCGCACCGATGTTGGCTTCAACCTTGAACTCGCGCTTGAGACGGTCCACCAGGATGTCCAGGTGAAGTTCGCCCATGCCCTTCATGATGGTCTGACCGGACTCGAGGTCGGTTTCGACGCGGAAGGACGGATCTTCGGCGGCCAGACGGGCCAGACCCTGGGACATTTTCTCCTGGTCGGCCTTGGTCTTGGGCTCAACCGCGATCTCGATCACCGGATCCGGGAAGGTCATGGTTTCCAGAACCACCGGATCGTTGACGGCACAGAGCGTGTCACCGGTGGTGGTGTCTTTCAGACCTGCCAGCGCGATGATGTCGCCCGCGAATGCTTCCGTGATTTCCTCACGGTTGTTCGAGTGCATCATCATCATCCGGCCAACGCGCTCTTTACGACCTTTGGTCGAGTTCAGCAGCGTGTCGCCCTTGTTCAGGACGCCCGAATAGATCCGGGTGAAGGTCAGCGAGCCGACAAAGGGGTCGTTCATGATTTTGAACGCCAGGCCCGAGAACGCCATGTCATCATCCGCACGGCGCGGGATGTCACGGGTTTCAGTCTCGTCGCCGGGTTTGAAGCCCATGTAATCAACAACGTCCAGCGGGCTGGGCAGATAGTCGATCACAGCGTTCAGAAGCGGCTGAACGCCTTTGTTCTTGAACGCGGAACCGCCCAGAACCGGAACGAACGCCAGTTCCAGAGTACCTTTGCGCAGCAGTTTGCGCAGGGTCGGAACGTCGGGCTCTTCGCCTTCCAGATAAGCTTCCATCGCGTCGTCGTCCATTTCGACGGCTGCTTCGATCATCTTACCGCGCCATTCGTCAGCCATGTCTTTCAGGCTGTCGCGGATCGGAGCTTTGATCCAGGATGCGCCCAGGTCTTCGCCCTGCCACAGCCATTCTTCCATGTTGACCAGATCAACCAGGCCTTCCAGCTCGGTTTCTGCGCCGATCGGAACACCAACCGGAACCGCGCGGGCGCCGGTACGGTCTTCGATCATGTTGACGCAGTTGAAGAAGTCAGCGCCGATCTTGTCCATCTTGTTGACGAACACCATACGCGGAACCTTGTAGCGGTCAGCCTGACGCCACACGGTTTCGGTCTGGGGTTCAACACCGGCGTTGGCGTCCAGAACACAGACAGCACCGTCGAGAACCGCCAGCGAACGTTCAACTTCGATGGTGAAGTCAACGTGGCCGGGGGTGTCGATGATGTTCAAGCGGTGCTTGGGCGAGTCAGCGGTTTTGCCGTCTTCGGTGCGTTCCCAGAAGGTGGTGGTCGCAGCCGAAGTGATGGTGATGCCGCGTTCCTGTTCCTGCTCCATCCAGTCCATGGTGGCTGCACCGTCGTGCACCTCACCGATGTTGTGGGATTTGCCAGTGTAATACAGGATGCGCTCGGAACAGGTGGTTTTACCTGCGTCGATGTGCGCCATGATACCGAAGTTACGGTACAGGTCGAGCGGATATTCGCGTGCCATAGGTCTATGTCCTCCGGCTTACCAGCGGTAATGGCTGAAGGCTTTGTTCGCCTCGGCCATCTTGTGGGTGTCTTCGCGCTTCTTAACCGCGGTACCACGGGACTGGACAGCGTCCAGCAGCTCGCCTGCAAGGCGCTCTTCCATGGTGTTTTCGTTGCGGTTGCGGGCGGCAGTGATCAGCCAGCGGATGGCCAGGGCTTCGCGGCGCTCGGGACGGACTTCAACCGGAACCTGATAGGTCGCACCACCAACACGGCGGGAGCGGACCTCAACGGAGGGTTTGATGTTGTCCAGGGCTTCGTGGAAGACTTCAACCGGAGCGCGCTTGATCTTGCCTTCGACGCGGTCGAATGCGTTGTAAACGATACGCTCTGCGACCGACTTCTTGCCGTCGATCATCAGGTTGTTCATGAATTTGGTCAGAACGCGATCGCCGAACTTGGCGTCGGGCAGGACTTCGCGTTTTTCAGCGGCGTGACGACGTGACATATCAGCCTCTCCTTCTTACTTAGGACGCTTCGCGCCGTATTTCGAGCGGCGTTGCTTACGGTCTTTGACGCCCTGGGTATCCAGAACACCGCGCAGGATGTGGTAACGGACACCCGGAAGGTCTTTTACACGACCGCCGCGGATCAGAACCACAGAGTGTTCCTGAAGGTTGTGGCTTTCACCGGGGATGTAGGAGATGACCTCGAAACCGTTGGTCAGGCGGACCTTCGCAACTTTCCGCATAGCGGAGTTCGGTTTCTTCGGCGTGGTGGTGTACACGCGGGTGCAGACGCCGCGCTTCTGCGGGCACTGCTCGAGGTGCTGGGACTTCGAAACTTTACGCTTCGGCTGACGCGGCTTGCGGATCAGCTGCTGGATCGTTGGCATTCAGGTGTTCCCCGTTTAGCAACTTGTCATGCACGCCGGCGCGTGCGGGTGATTTCACTGCACCTGTGCGTCCACAAGCGCAAAAACCGCAATCGCTCCCATTCCGAGGTGAGACGACGCGGTGTGTTTACAGAGGATCCGGGTGGTAAAAGTGCCCGGACCTTGAGCCACTGCAATTTTGAATTCGGCTTTCAGAGCATACACTCCGGGTGCCGGATAGGCGCGCGTATATGGGGAGTCGCAGCGGTTGTCAACAGCAGCCCCAGCCTGGCGGCCCGGCCCGCTGCGGGTGCTTGCCTAGAGGCCGGCCGACCGGCATAGTCACGGCGCACAGCTTTACATCGCGAAACGGATTTCAGAATGCAAGTCATCGGATTGTGCCGGTTTTCCTACCCGGCCCTCGGCGGGTTCCAGGTTGAGCATGAAACGATGGAAGAGCGTCTTGCCTATCTCTACTCCGACGCACGGATGGCAGAGCGTTTTCGGCTGTTTGAAACCGTCGCCCTGCCCTCTCTGCGGCAGCAGACGGATCAGGATTTTGACCTGATCCTGGTGACCGGAGACAGTCTTCCGCAGCAGCACCGCGACAGGCTGCATAGCTTGACCGCAGACATGCCACAGGTGCGGATCGTCACTGAACCGCCGCGCCGACACCGCCCGATTATGAAGGATCTTCTGAACCAGGCGCGGCGGGATCCGAACCAGCCCTGCCTGCAATTCCGTTTCGACGACGACGACGCGGTGGCCGGGGAGTTCGTTGCACGGCTGCGGGAGACGGCTGCGGACTGCGCGCCGCTCCTGGCCAAGACAGCCGCTGCCGCGATTGATTTCAACAGCGGTTACATCGCCGAATTCAGCGCGGATGGGATCGCGGCAGCAGAACCGGCCGTATACCCGTATTTTACCGCCGCGCTGGCCATGTACGCCGCCGGCGGCAGCCGCATGACGATCATGAATTTTGCACACCACCGCATCCATCATCACATACCAACAGTGACTGTGCCCGATGTGCCGATGTGGGTGCGCAGCCACAACCGGTTCAATGACTCCCGCCAGCTCCGCGCCGATCAGATCGCAGTCACACCGCTGACAGCAAAACAGGAGCGTGAATTCGAAACCATCTTCGGCATTCGCAGCGCCCATGTCCGGCAGGTCTTCGGCTCCTAAAAGACCAGCCTCTCCAACTGCTGGCGGTCAAAGCCGAAATGCTGTTCAAGCGCGCTATCCACCTCAGCCGGGGTTGATTTCCGGGTGTTTCCCATCTTTGCCGGGTTGGACATATTGTCCCCATGAATGCTGCGCAGGAAGGACGGGACCGAGATATCCGAGTAGGTGTTGATATGCTGCGCGAATTTGCGGTGATTATAGCTGTAGGGATTGATGCTGGCCGAAACCGGCGCCACCACCGACAGGCCAGTTGACAGCGGCGCCCATTCGCATGTGTCGTAAACCTCGGGTCCGGCAGCCGTCTTTTCCAGATAAAACCCACGGTTATGGGCTATCGCAAAGGGCGTTTGGTCTTGGCCCTGCAAGGGGATTAACCCCCGGGCAAGTTCCTTGGTGCGTTTGACGAAATCCCGGTCCATCGCGTCATCATCATCAAGTCGGAAAAAGGCGCGGTGGCTGGCCCGGCGCAGCTGTACCATGCCATAGCCTTCCTTGATCTGCTTGTAATGCGGCCCTGGCGCAACACCGTGGCAATAGACATTTCTGAACGGTTCTGTCAGGTCCAGAAGCCGTTCCAGATAGCGTTCGGGCATTTCGCTGGATGTCAGCACGATCAGCCGGAAGCTGCTGTCGCTTTGCTGCGTCAACGAACGCAGGCAGAGGTTTTCAAACAGACGAAAGCGCAGTTCCATCCGCTCTGGCGCATAGAGGTGATCAGCCTTTTCCTGCAGGGATTGGAAATCCTCATCAAAGAATTCCGTGCTCAGCACCGAAAACCGGACCAGCCCGATCATCCGCAACTTGATGTCCATCTTTCCCCCTGCCCGCAAGCCTGCTGCCAGAGCTTGTTCGCCGCCCCGGTGATCCCACGCAAGTTAACCGCCGCCGGCAAAATGAAAAGCCCCCGCATGACATCATGCGGGGGTCTTTTTCGCTTGCTCTGAGGAGCCTGCGGCTTAGTCGCGGCTTTCCGGTGTATCGACCAGGTTGTCCAGATCGCTGCCGCCCATCACGTCGTCATCCATCATCGGTGCAGCCAGAGCTGCAGCCGCTTCGGCTTCTTCACGGCGGGCTTCCAGAACCACGTTGTCGCGGCCCTGTGCAATCGAGCGCACAGCCTGGGTCGCGCCGCCGGTGCCGGCCGGGATCAGGCGGCCCACGATGACGTTCTCCTTGAGGCCGACCAGCTTGTCCTTCTTGCCCTGCACCGAGGCCTCGGTGAGAACGCGGGTGGTCTCCTGGAAGGAGGCCGCCGAGATGAAGGAGCGGGTCTGCAGCGACGCCTTGGTGATACCAAGCAGGATCGGTTCGCCTTGAGCGGGGCGCTTGCCGCGAGCCAGCGATTTCTCGTTGGCTGCGTCAAACTCCTGCTTGTCGACGTGTTCGCCTTTCAGCAGCGTGGTGTCACCGGAGTCGGAGATCTCCCACTTCTGCAGCATCTGGCGGACGATCACCTCGATGTGCTTGTCGTTGATCTTCACACCCTGCAGGCGATAGACGTCCTGAACCTCGTCGATCATGTAGTTCGCCAGAGCCTCGACACCCATGATGGACAGGATGTCATGCGGCGCCGGGTTGCCGTCCATGATGTAATCGCCCTTCTGGACAAAGTCACCTTCCACAACCGGGATGTGCTTGCCTTTGGGCACCATGTATTCGACCGGTTCCAGCGCCTCGTCCACAGGATCAATCGCGATGCGGCGCTTGTTCTTGTAGTCACGGCCAAAACGCACGTGACCATCAAGCTCGGCGATGATCGCGTGATCTTTCGGACGGCGGGCTTCGAACAGTTCCGCAACACGCGGCAGACCACCGGTGATGTCCTTGGTCTTGGCGCCTTCACGCGGGATCCGCGCAACAACGTCGCCTGCCATGATCTGCTGGCCGTCTTCGACCGACAGGATGGCATCCACGGACATCGGGTAGGTCAGCGGGTTGCCGTTGTCGTTGCGGACCGGCTCGCCGTTGCTGTCGACCAGAATGATTTCCGGCTTCAGATCCGATCCCTTCGGAGCCGCACGCCAGTCGATCACGATCTTCTGGGTCATGCCGGTGGCTTCGTCGGTCTCGTCCCGCACAGCGATCCCCGAGATCAGGTCCACGTATTTCGCGGTACCCGGCTTCTCGGCGATGATCGGCAGGGTATAGGGATCCCATTCGAACAGCTTGTCGCCGCGCGCAATATCCTGGCCTTCCTTGACGAACAGCTTGGAGCCATAACCCAGCTTGTGGCTGGCACGCTCTTCGCCGTGCTCGTCCTGGATGATCAGCTTCATGTTGCGGCCCACAACCAGGGTCTCGCCATTGGCATTGACCAGGGTGTTGGGCATTTCAAAGACGATCTTACCCTCTTGCGAGGCTTCCTGGAACGACTGCTGGCCACCCTGGGCAACGCCGCCGATGTGGAAGGTCCGCATGGTCAGCTGGGTGCCGGGTTCACCGATCGACTGCGCCGCGATGATACCGACGGCCTCGCCGGTGTTCACGCGGGTACCACGGGCCAGGTCACGGCCGTAGCACAAGGCGCAGACGCCCTCTTCGCTCTCACAGGTCAGCGGCGAGCGGATACGGGTCGACTGCACACCGGCCTCTTCCACTGCATCGGACATGCGCTCGTCGATCAACTGGCCTGCAGCCACAATGATCTCTTCGGTGCCGGGGCGTTTGATGTCATCTGCAGCCACACGGCCCAGGATGCGCTCGCCCAGAGACGCCACGACTTCACCGTCGTTCACAGCCGCTTCGGCGGTGATCGCACGCTCAGTGCCGCAATCGATTTCACGAACGATGCAGTCCTGCGCAACGTCCACCAGACGGCGGGTCAGGTAACCCGAGTTCGCCGTCTTAAGCGCGGTATCCGACAGACCCTTACGGGCACCGTGGGTGGAGTTGAAGTACTCCAGAACGGTCAGGCCTTCTTTAAAGTTCGAGATGATCGGTGTCTCGATGATGTCGCCGTTCGGCTTGGCCATCAGGCCGCGCATACCGCCCAGCTGCTTCATCTGGGTAACCGAGCCACGCGCACCGGAGTGCGCCATCATGTAGACCGAGTTCGGTTCCTTGTCGGAACCGTCTTCGTGCTTCTGAACGGCCGAGATCGAGCCCATCATCGCCTCGGTAACCTTGTCGTTACACTTGGACCAGGCATCAACAACTTTGTTGTACTTTTCGCCCTGGGTAATCAGGCCGTCCATGTACTGCTGTTCAAAGTCCTTCACCTGATCGCGTGTCTCGTCAACAAGCGGCCATTTGGTGTCGGGGATCAGCATGTCGTCCTTGCCGAACGAAATGCCGGCCTTGAACGCTTCGCGGAAGCCCATGGTCATGATCTGGTCGCAGAAGATGACCGACTCTTTCTGACCGCAGTAGCGGTAGACGGTGTCGATGACCTGCTGAACCTCTTTCTTCCGCAACAGGCGGTTGACCAGTTCAAACGGCGCCTTGGCGTTCTTCGGCAGCAGCGCGCCCAGACGGACACGGCCCGGCGTGGTGTCAAACCGCGACTGAACCGCGTTGCCTTCCTCGTCGAACTGGGTGATCCGGGCTTTGATCTTGGTGTGCAGATGCACAACACCTGCGTCCAGCGCGTGCTGAACTTCCTCGATCGAGCCGAACACCATGCCTTCGCCCGGCATGCCTTCGCGTTCCAGGGTCACATAGTAGAGACCCAAGATCATATCCTGCGACGGAACAATGATCGGCGCGCCGTTTGCAGGCGACAGAACGTTGTTCGTGGACATCATCAGGACGCGCGCTTCCAGCTGGGCCTCAAGGCTCAGCGGCACGTGCACAGCCATCTGGTCGCCGTCAAAGTCCGCGTTGAACGCCGAGCAGACCAGCGGGTGCAGCTGGATGGCCTTACCTTCGATCAGTGTGGGTTCAAACGCCTGGATACCCAGACGGTGCAGCGTCGGTGCGCGGTTCAGCATCACCGGGTGCTCGCGGATCACCTCATCCAGAATATCCCAGACTTCGGGGCGCTCTTTTTCGACCAGCTTCTTTGCCTGCTTCACGGTCGAGGACAGGCCCTTGGCCTCCAGACGTGAATAGATGAAGGGCTTGAACAGCTCCAGCGCCATCTTCTTGGGCAGGCCGCACTGATGCAGCTTCAGTTCCGGACCGGTCACAATGACCGAACGACCGGAGAAGTCGACGCGCTTACCCAAAAGGTTCTGACGGAAGCGGCCCTGCTTGCCTTTCAGCATGTCAGAGAGCGATTTCAGCGGACGCTTGTTGGCGCCGGTGATGACGCGACCACGGCGGCCGTTGTCGAACAGGGCGTCAACGGATTCCTGCAGCATCCGCTTTTCGTTGCGGACGATGATGTCAGGCGCGCGCAGTTCGATCAGACGCTTCAGACGGTTGTTCCGGTTGATCACACGGCGGTACAGGTCGTTCAGATCAGAGGTCGCAAAGCGGCCACCGTCCAGCGGCACCAGCGGGCGCAGTTCCGGCGGGATGACCGGGATCACGGTCATGATCATCCATTCCGGACGGTTGCCCGATTCCAGGAAGCTCTCCACCACTTTCAGGCGCTTGATGATCTTCTTGGGCTTCAGTTCGCCGGTGGCTTCGGCCAGTTCGGCGCGCAGCGTTTCGGCTTCCGATTCCAGGTCGATCTGGGCCAGCATGTCACGGATCGCTTCAGCGCCGATATTGGCGGTAAAGGCGTCCATGCCATAGGCATCCTGGGCGTCCATAAACTCTTCTTCGGTCATCATCTGGCCGTAGCTGAGGTCGGTCAGACCCGGCTCGATGACAACGTAGTTTTCAAAGTACAGAACCCGCTCCAGATCGCGCAGGGTCATGTCCAGCATCAGGCCGATGCGGCTGGGCAGCGACTTCAGGAACCAGATGTGTGCAACCGGTGCGGCCAGTTCGATGTGGCCCATGCGCTCGCGGCGCACTTTCTGCAGGGTGACCTCGACGCCGCATTTCTCGCAGACGACGCCGCGGTATTTCATCCGCTTATATTTGCCGCACAGGCATTCATAGTCTTTGATCGGGCCAAAGATCCGGGCGCAGAACAGGCCGTCGCGCTCCGGCTTGAAGGTCCGGTAGTTGATGGTCTCGGGCTTTTTGATTTCGCCATAGGACCACGACAGAATCCGTTCCGGGCTGGCCAGCGAGACTTTGATTTCATCAAAGACCTTGGGCGGGGTCAGCGGGTTGAACGGGTTGTTGGTGATTTCCTGGTTCATTTTGATACCTCAAATCTTGCGGAAGGGGGGACGGGAGAAGGGCGCGAAGCCCTTACTCCTCAACCTCCGCATCCAGGAGTTCCATGTTCAGGCCGAGGCCACGGACTTCTTTGACCAGAACGTTGAAGGATTCCGGCACGCCGGCTTCAAAGTTGTCCTCGCCCTTGACGATCGACTCATAGACCTTGGTCCGGCCGGCGACGTCATCCGATTTCACGGTGAGCATCTCCTGCAGGGTGTAGGCGGCGCCATAGGCTTCCAGTGCCCAGACTTCCATTTCCCCAAAGCGCTGACCACCGAACTGCGCCTTACCACCCAGCGGCTGCTGGGTAACGAGGCTGTAGGGACCAGTGGAACGTGCGTGGATTTTGTCGTCCACCAGGTGGTGCAGTTTCAGCAGATACTTGATGCCAACGGTCACGGGACGCGCGAACTGCTCACCGGTGCGACCGTCAAACAGGATCGACTGGCCCGATGTGTCAAAGCCCGCACGCTTCAGAGAGTCGTTGACATCGGCCTCTTTGGCGCCGTCAAAGACCGGCGTCGCAATCGGCACACCGCGGGTCACATTGCCTGCGGCCTCGACCAATGCGGTCTCGTCCATGTTGGCAATGCCTTCGTCATAGACATCGTCGCCATAGGCGTGGTGCATGGCTTCGCGCACCGGGGTCAGGTCGCCCGAGCGGCGGTATTCCTGCAGCGCGTCATCCACCTTGATGCCAAGACCGCGTGCGGCCCAGCCCATGTGGGTCTCCAGGATCTGACCGACGTTCATACGCGACGGAACGCCCAGCGGGTTAAGGCAGAAGTCGACCGGGGTACCATCGGCGAGGAACGGCATGTCCTCCATCGGCACCACTTTCGAAATTACACCTTTGTTGCCATGACGGCCGGCCATCTTGTCGCCCGGCTGCAGCTTGCGCTTCACCGCGATAAAGACCTTGACCATCTTCATCACACCCGGCGGCAGGTCGTCGCCGCGGCGGACCTTCTCGACCTTGTCTTCAAAACGGGCATCCAGAGCACGCTTCTGTGCTTCGTACTGCTCGTTCAGGGCCTCAACGACCTGGGCGTCCTGCTCATCCTCAAGGGCAAGCATCCACCACTGGCCGCGGGACAGGCTGTCCAGCATGTCCTGATCGATCGGGGCGCCGGAACGCACACCTTTCGGGCCTTTGACTGCCACTTTGCCCAGCAGCATACCGTGCAGGCGGGCATAGATGTTGCGGTCCAGGATCGCCAGCTCGTCGTCCCGGTCACGGGCCAGACGTTCGACTTCCTCACGCTCGATCTGCAGCGCACGCTCGTCTTTTTCAACGCCATGGCGGTTGAAGACGCGCACTTCGACCACAGTACCGTAATCGCCCGGCTTCACACGCAAACTTGTGTCGCGCACGTCAGATGCTTTTTCGCCAAAGATGGCGCGCAGCAGCTTTTCTTCCGGGGTCATCGGGCTCTCGCCCTTGGGTGTGATCTTGCCGACCAGAATGTCGCCCGGCTCCACATCGGCACCGATGTAGACGATTCCCGCCTCGTCGAGGTTGCGCAGGGCTTCCTCGCCGACGTTGGGGATGTCGCGGGTGATTTCTTCCGGCCCAAGCTTGGTGTCACGGGCGGCGACTTCGAATTCCTCGATATGGACCGAGGTAAAGACGTCGTCACGCGCGATGCGCTCGGAGATCAGGATGGAGTCTTCGTAGTTGTAGCCATTCCAGGGCATGAACGCGACGACCACGTTTTTACCCAGCGCCAGTTCACCCATATCGGTGGACGGGCCGTCAGCGATAACCTCGCCTTTGACAACGGTGTCGCCCACTTTGACCAGAGGTTTCTGGTTGATGGTGGTGTTCTGGTTTGAGCGCTGGAACTTGCGCAGACGGTAGATGTCAACGCCCGCGTCGCCCAGCTCCAGATCAGAGGTGGCCCGGATCACGATACGCTGCGCATCGACCTGGTCGATGATGCCTGCGCGCTTGGCCTGAATGGCCGCGCCAGAGTCGATCGCCACTTTTTCCTCGATGCCGGTGCCGACCAGCGGCGCCTCGGCGCGCAGCAGCGGAACCGCCTGACGTTGCATGTTCGAGCCCATCAGAGCGCGGTTGGCGTCGTCGTTTTCCAGGAACGGGATCAGCGAGGCCGCAACCGAGACCAGCTGCTTGGGGCTGACGTCGATCAGGTCCACGCTTTCGCGCGGTGCCAGCGTGTAGTCGCCGGACTGACGGGTCGAGACCAGATCGTTGATGAACTTGCCGTTCTCGTCCAGGGTCGCGTTCGCCTGTGCCACGGTGTGGCGCATTTCTTCGGTCGCGGACATATAGTGGACTTCGTCGCTCACCTGACCCTCGTTCACAACGCGGTAAGGTGTTTCGATGAAGCCGTATTTGTTGACGCGCGCAAAGGTCGCCAGCGAGTTGATCAGACCGATGTTCGGGCCTTCCGGCGTTTCAATCGGGCACATCCGGCCATAGTGGGTCGGGTGCACGTCGCGGACCTCAAAGCCAGCGCGCTCGCGGGTCAGACCGCCCGGGCCAAGCGCCGACAGGCGGCGTTTGTGGGTGACTTCCGACAGCGGGTTGGTCTGGTCCATGAACTGCGACAGCTGCGAGGAGCCGAAGAATTCACGCACTGCGGCTGCGGCAGGCTTTGCGTTGATCAGATCCTGCGGCATCACGGTGTCGATCTCGACAGAGGACATCCGCTCCTTGATCGCACGTTCCATGCGCAACAGGCCGACACGGTACTGGTTTTCCATCAGCTCGCCGACGGACCGCACGCGACGGTTGCCCAGGTGGTCGATATCATCGATATCGCCGCGGCCGTCACGCAGATCGACCAGCGCCTTGATACAGGCGACAATGTCTTCCTTGCGCAGGGTACGCTGGGTGTCTTCGGCGTCCAGTGCCAGGCGCATGTTCATCTTCACGCGGCCAACAGCGCTGAGATCGTAACGCTCGGAGTCAAAGAACAAGGTGTCGAACAGGGCAGAGGCCGCTTCGACGGTGGGCGGCTCGCCCGGGCGCATCACGCGGTAGATGTCCATCAGCGCGCTGTTGCGGTCCAGGTTCTTGTCCGCCGCCATGGTGTTGCGCATGTAGGGGCCGACATTGACGTTGTCGATGTCCAGAACCGGAATTTCGGTGATGCCCGCGTCCAGCAGCTCTTTCAGGGAGCCGCCGATCAGTTCGCCGTCCTTGTCGTATTCCAGGGTCAGCTCATCACCGGCTTCGACATAGATCGCGCCGTTGTCTTCGTTGATGATGTCCTTGGAGACATATTTGCCGACAATGTGCTCGAAGGGAACCAGAAGGTCGGTGACGGTGCCTTCTTCGATCAGCTTCTTGACCGCGCGCGGCGTAACTTTTTTGCCGGCTTCGCAGATAATCTCGCCGGTGGCCGCGTCAACCAGATCGTAGGTCGGGCGGGTGCCGCGAACGCGCTCCGGGAAGAACGGGGCAACCCAGCCGCGGGATTTCTCCAGCTTGAAATGCACGGTGTTGTAATAGGCATCCATGATGCCTTCCTGGTCCAGGCCCAGGGCATACAGCAGCGTCGTGACCGGCAGTTTGCGGCGACGGTCGATACGGGCAAAGACGATGTCTTTGGCGTCGAATTCGAAATCCAGCCAGGAGCCGCGGTACGGGATGATGCGGCAGGCAAACAGCAGCTTGCCCGAGGAATGGGTCTTGCCTTTGTCGTGGTCAAAGAACACGCCCGGCGAACGGTGCATCTGGGACACGATCACACGTTCGGTACCGTTCACGATGAAGGTGCCGTTCGGGGTCATCAAAGGCATGTCGCCCATGAAGACGTCTTGTTCCTTGATGTCTTTTACCGACTTGGCGCCGGTATCTTCATCGACATCAAACACGATCAGGCGCAGGGTGACCTTCAGCGGTGCGCTGTAGGTCATGTCGCGCTGCATGCATTCTTCGACGTCGTACTTGGGCTTCTCAAAGGAATACTTCACGAACTCCAGAACGGAGGTTTCATTGAAGTCCTTGATCGGGAAAACCGACTGGAAGACACCTTTGATGCCTTCACCGTCCATCGGCTCGACGGCATCGCCAGAGCGCAGGAATAGATCATAGGAGGATTTCTGCACCTCGATGAGGTTCGGCATCTCCAGCACTTCGCGGATTTTGCCGTAATATTTACGTAGACGTTTCTGGCCAAGGAACGATTGAGCCATGTCAGATGTCACCTTTCGAGTTCTCACCGGTCAAGGATGCCGCCGGGCCCCGGCACCTTGCCCATACGAGACAGCGCGTTCGGATCAATTCATGGCCACCGTCCCGAAGGCAGCCTCCCGATCCCTTGAACTCCGCCTAAGAAAACGCCCCGCACATCAGGGCCCTTTCTAAGACAGGTTCGGCTGGGCCCGGAAAACTCCGGACCCAGCCAAATTCCTGATGCATCAACGATGCATCTGAAGACAGGCTTAGGCCACTTCGACTTCGGCGCCAGCTGCTTCCAGCTTGGCTTTGATGTCTTCCGCTTCGGCTTTGTCGATGCCTTCTTTGATCTTGCCGCCAGCTTCGACCAGTTCTTTGGCTTCTTTCAGGCCCAGACCGGTGATGCCGCGAACTTCTTTGATCACGTTGATCTTGGAAGCGCCGGCGTTCTTCAGAACGACGTCGAATTCGGTCTTTTCTTCTTCTGCAGCTGCGCCGCCATCAGCGGCCGCCATGACAACTGCGCCGCCAGCTGCGGGCTCGATGCCATACTCATCCTTCAGGATGGTTTTCAGTTCTTGTGCTTCCAGCAGGGTCAGACCCACGATGCTTTCTGCGAGTGCTTTCAGATCAGCCATTGTATCAGCTCTTTCCGTTTACAGTATGTGTGTTCCAACGTGCGGGCTTTGCCCCACGCCAGTCATTCAGTGCCAACCGCTTACGCAGCTTCCGCCTTCTCTTCGATGGTCGAAAGAATGCTTGCGATGTTGCTTGCAGGTGCGCCAATTGCGCCGGCGATGTTCGAAGCAGGTGCGCCAATGCAGCTTGCGATCTGAGCGATAAGCTCGTCGCGGGACGGCATTTTGGACACAGCTTCGACGCCTGCGCGGTCCAGAGCATTCTCACCCATTGCGCCGCCAAGGATCTCAAACTTTTTGTTTTCCTTGGCGAAACCCTCGGCCACTTTAGCAGCGGACACGGGGTCTTCGGAATAGGTCAGAACGGTCATCCCTGTCAGCAGGTCAGACATGCTTTCACACGGCTTTCCCTCGAGGGCGATTTTGGCGAGCCTGTTCTTGGCAACACGCACGGAACTGTTCGCTTCGCTTGCACGCGCGCGCAGATCCTGCATCTCAGCAACTGTCAGACCGGCGTAGTGGGCAACCACTACGACGCCAGAGCTTTCGAAGATCTGGCCGAGTTCCTCGACCACTTTCTCTTTCTGGGCTCTATCCACAGTTCTCTCCAAGTTTGGGATGACATGCATCCCGGCTCATATTTGCCGGCTCCAAGGAACCAGCGTTCAGGTCCGTTTTACGGGATGAGCCAAAGTCGCCCGAGGGAATGAAAACCCTCGATCTTCCTGGTCTTACCCGTCTCAGGAGGGAAATTAAGACCCGATCGAAAGGCCACCCACCATCTTGGACGAAATGCAAAACAGCGCACGACGAATCGCACGCTGGATTGCACGAGTGTCTTAGAAGGTTTTAGAGAGTTTTCCAACCAGAAATCGGGCGCTCCGCAACGCGGCTGCCCAGGATTTCAAGCGACACCCTAACACAGCCACCCTACAAAGGCAAAAAGGCCCGGACCGCTTGCGCGCTCCGGGCCCTGAACTGGCATTGCCTACCCCGAATTACTCGGCGACAGCGTTGTCCACGTCAACCGTGATGCCCGGACCCATGGTCGAGGACAGGTTGATCTTTTTCATGTAGGCGCCTTTTGCGCCCGACGGCTTGGCCTTGGCCACAGCCGACACAAAGGCACGGACGTTTTCGACCAGCTTGGCTTCGTCAAAGGACGCTTTGCCGACGCCTGCGTGCACAACGCCGCCTTTTTCCGCCTTGAACTGGACTTCGCCGCCTTTGGCTGCTTCCACGGCCGCTTTCACGTCCATGGTCACGGTGCCAACCTTGGGGTTCGGCATCAGGTTGCGCGGGCCCAGGATCTTACCCAGACGGCCAACGATCGGCATCATGTCCGGGGTTGCAATGCAACGGTCAAAGTCGAGGTTGCCTGCCTGAATGCTTTCCATCAGGTCTTCGGCGCCGATCACGTCTGCACCGGCTTCCTTGGCTTCGTCAGCTTTCGGGCCGCGGGCGAACACAGCAACGCGCATGGTTTTGCCGGTGCCGTTCGGCAGGCCGACCACACCGCGAACCATCTGGTCTGCGTGGCGGGTGTCGACGCCCAAGTTCAGAGCGATTTCAACGGTCTCGTCGAATTTGGTGGTCGCGTTGGCTTTCACCAGGGCAACTGCTTCTTCCACGGACAGGTTTTCTTTGCCTGCGAAAGCTTCGCGCGCGGCGCGGGTACGTTTACCGAGCTTTGCCATCTTACTTCACCTCGATGCCCATGGAGCGGGCGGAGCCCAGGATGATCTGCATTGCCGCGTCGATGTCGTTGGCGTTCAGATCTTTCATCTTGGCTTCGGCGATTTCTTTCACCTGGGCCGCGGTCACGGTACCAACGGTTTCGCGCGACGGGGTTTTTGCACCCGACTTAACCTTGGCGGCCTTCTTCAGGTAGTAAGACGCGGGCGGCGTCTTGATGTCCATGGTGAAGGACTTATCCTGATAGTAGGTGATCACAGTCGGGCACGGCGCGCCGGGCTCCATGTCTGCAGTCTTGGCGTTGAACGCCTTGCAGAATTCCATGATGTTGATGCCGCGCTGACCCAGGGCCGGGCCGACGGGCGGAGAGGGGTTTGCCTGACCTGCAGGAACCTGCAGCTTCATCGAACCAACAAGCTTCTTAGCCATTTGGTTGTCCTTTCAACTCGGATGAAACGCGTTTCACCCAGTGGATGTTGCGTGGTCGGATGTCAGGATCGCGATCCCTTGATCTCCCACGAGAGAATCTCGCCCAAAGACGATTGGGCGGCATGTACAGGGGAATGCGGGGGTTGGCAAGTGGGCAGCGGCGCCAAATCCGGCTCTGGCGAGCCGGGGCAAACCAGAGCTGGAAGCGATGGCGCCCGCCCCGCGGCAGGATCATTGGAGCAAAGCGACACATCATGCAGCCCAGCCCAATTGCACATCACGCACCAGCCTCACCACAGCCTGTTCAGACAAAAAGGAAATTGTCTTCCGTCAGCTCGACTGGCTGTTCAAAGGACAAGAACTGCACTCCGTCAACATAGACCGCATCACCGCTTTCACTGATCGAAAGCTCCGCGTCGCCTTCCTCCGCACCTTCGTTGTCCCAGGCAAAGAAAATGTCTCCGCCGAAGGTCTCGAAATCCAGCCTGATGCGGTCCCGAGCAGTGTCAAAGTCCAGGATATGCGCAGCCGACAGACCGGTGGGATAGCTGGTGAACTCTATCACATCCCGCCCCTTGCCGGTGTGCACTGTGTCAGGAGCGAATTTCGTGGAGTAGGAAAACGTGATAAGATCGCGCCCCCTGCCAAGATGGTAAAAGCCGGATGTCTCCCCATCGACCATCACCTTATCCCTGCCCCTGCCAGTAAAGATCTGAGAGTCATCAGTACCAGCCAAGTTCCGGACGATATCATTTCCCCAACCGGTTTTGACCAGCAACTCCTCGGTCTGGCTCGAATTTGCGATCGTGACAGTGTCCCGCCCTGCCCGGGTCAAGATTGTCAAGTTTTCGCCAACCCGATTATGGACCAGCACGCTGTCCGCCGACATCGTTCCCTCAACCGAAAAGTCGCGGGGCGGGGTATCAGCCTGGCTGGACTGGAACGACAGGTTCACTGCAGCGACTTCTGCGCCGCTGAACCTCGCATGGAAGGCCGCCAGATCAATGTCCATCACATCTGCCGCCACCTCCAGCCGGAATTCGACAGTGTCCAATCCGCGGCCCCCGGCGAAATCGACAAATTCGAATCCCTCAGCCGAGCTTTCCCCCTCATAGGGGCGGCGCGTATTCCAAACAAACGTGTCCTGCCCGCGGCCGCCAAAGAACCGGTCGGTCATGTCTCCGTTGAACAGCAGCGTGTCGCCGCCCCTCCGCCCATAAAAAACTTCTCCTTCAACCTCCGTCGAAGTAAAAACATCCCCCAAAACGCTTCCGCGAATTTCAGGCATACGTCCCTCCCAATGCAAAACCTCAAATTCAACTAGTACGTTTGCGCTCAAATTCCCGCGCGCACGCCTTTTCAATCGTCAGATTCTGCATCACCTGCTTTGGGGGCCGGGCTAACGGGGCGCAAAAGTCGCGCCTCGCCCCCTCTGCAAGCAACTAAAAGTAAATGGAAACTTCTCGGCGACCGCCCATCTCAATTGCGCCTGCAAACACAAAAAAACGCCGCGTTGAACCCAACGCGGCGTCTCGTAATCCGTAGCACAGGCGCCTGCCCGCTGTCGGTCACACCTGTTTGGTGACCTGGGTAAAGTCCAGCTCCACCGGGGTCTCGCGGCCAAAGATGGACACGGTGACCTTGAGCTTCTGGCTGTCCTCGTCGACCTCTTCGACCATGCCGTCGAAATCCTCGAACGGGCCGTCGTTGACCTTGACCTTCTCGCCGATCTCGAAATGGATCAGCGTGCGCGGTGCTTCGACGCCTTCCTCGACGCGGCCCAGGATGCCCTGCACCTCTGCGTCGCGCATCGGCATCGGGCGGCCTTGCGGGCCCAGAAATCCGGTGACGCGGTTGATCGAGGAAATCAGGTGATAGCCGCGGTCGGACATTTCCATATGCACCAGCACATAACCGGGCATAAAGCGGCGCTCAGTCGAGACCTTCTTGCCGCGGCGGATCTCAATCACCTCTTCAGTGGGGACCAGAACCTCGTCGATCTCGTCCTCAAGGCCCTGTTCTGCGACAGAGGTGCGGATCTGCTCTGCGATTTTCTTTTCGAAGTTCGAAAGAACGCTGACCGAATACCACCGTTTCGCCATGAACCGTTGTCCTTGTTCTGCCGGGCGGGCCACTTGCCGCGCCGCTGCCTGTTCATTCCGCTGCAGCCCCAAGGCTGCGCTCTCCAACAAAAAGCGGCGTGCAAACCGAATCGCTGCACGCCCGCCTCAATAATCCCTGCTCAGCTACCGCTCATCGCCGCCAAGATCAAGTGCAGCGCAGCAATTGCGGCCCCAAAACCCTGGCATCGCTGCAGGCCTAGCCGAACATCCCCAAAAGCCCTTGCAGGCCAAAGCGGATCAAGAGGTCGACCAGCGCAAAAAACAGCGCCGTCAGCGCCGCCATGATGAACACCATGACCGTGGTCAGCAGCACTTCGCGGCGGGTCGGCCAGACGACCTTGGAGACTTCGGCGCGGACCTGCTGGATGAACTGAACGGGGTTGATAGTTGCCATACTGGGGGTGTCTCTCTGCTAGCAGTCAGGGCGATGTAACCGGTGGCGCTCCTGAATTCAAGCCCGCACCGCCGCCGCGGCCCGCCTTGCCCTCCGCCTCGCAGCCTGATCTGCACGCCCGGCATCGGCGGCGTTGCGCAGGCAGCGCCCGCCCGGTCAATCAAATTTTAATCCACTTGCGGCAAAAATGACTCGAAACCGCCCCTCCCACGGCCCTCTGCGCCGCAGGCGGGGCGTCCTGTGTGATTTACAAAAGTAGGAAGCCATGACGCCAGCATACTCCTTGTCCCAAGCCGAACAGTTTGAACGCGAAGCCCAGCTGGAAGATGCCGCCTTGGCCTATGCCGGCATCCTGTCCCGCAACCCTCGCAACAAGCGCGCGCAATCAGCGCTGGAAGGGTTGCGCAAGCGGCTGGACTCGCAGAGCGACCCGTCGCCGGTGCATCAGGCCGGGCTGGAGGAGGCGCTGGCTGAGGGCCGCCATTTCGAGGCCGCAGAAAGCTGCGGCGCCCTGCTCAAGACCTTCCGCGAATCGCATTTTCTGTGGGAATTCCTGGGCCGCTGTCATCTGGCGGCCGGCCATCTGGACAATGCCGCCACCTGCCTGAACAAGGCGGTCGGGCTCAATCCTCGCGCTGCGGGCACCTATGCCGCCATGGGCCGCGTGCAGGCCGCTCGCGGCGAACTGGACAATGCCATGGCGCTGTTTGACAAGGCGCTGATGCTGACGGCTGGCTGCCTGCAGGCGCTGCACGGCAAGGCAGAGGTGCTGATCCAGCAGGGCCAGAGCCGCAAAGCCGCCAACATGCTGCGCAAGGCCGTGAAACTGGCGCCGCATGATGCCGCATTGCATGTCACGCTGGCGGGCCTCCTGACCCAGCAGGGCGCCGCTGAGGACGCCAAAGGGCATTACACACAGGCCGTCCGCCTGAACCCCACCCTGACTGAGGCCCGGTACCAGCTGGGTCTCCTGCTCAAGGCCGAGGGCGCCTTTGCAGACGCTCTGCCCTGCTTCAACAAGGTGCTGGATGCGAAACCGGCCAACGACCGCGCCCGCACCCAGCGCCTGCACATGCTGGCAGAGCTCAATGACTGGCGCTGGCTGCCAGAGTATGCCGACCACCGCCGCCAGCTGGGCTTACGCAGCAGCGGCTGCGCGCCCGACGCGCTGATGCTGATGGAAGACAATCCCGATTTGCTGCGCGCCCGCGCCCAGTCTTTTGCCAGCGATCTGTTCGCAGAAGCAGAGCTCAGTATTGCCTCAGAGGCCGGACAGCGGCCGGACCGGTTGCGGATCGGCTATTTCTTCGCGGCCTGTGACGCTGACGCCATCCTGGACCAGCACAGTGCAATGCTCGACGCCCACGACCGGACCCGTTTCGACATCCGCCTCTATGCCATCGGCGCAGGCCTACCCGAAGCCGTAGCGCAGAAGGTCAGCGGGCTCAGGGTTCTGGACGCAGGCGCCATGGATCAGATGGCCGAAGCCGTGAAAGCGGACCGGCTGGATGCCGCGGTGGATCTCTCTGGCTATTGCGGCACCTTTGCTCCACGGCTGTTCGCCGCCCGCCTGGCGCCGCTGCACATCGCCTTCTCCGGCTATCCCGGCACCATGGGTGCCGCCGCTTATGAGTATCTGATCAGCGATGCGGCCGCCTGCCCGCCGGGCAGCGAACGTTACCACAACGAACATCTGCTGCGCCTGACGGACGGCCATCAAGCGGTCGCCCCCGCTGCACCAGCCACCGCCCCGGACCGCGCGGCCTGCGGCCTGCCGGCAGAGGGTTTCGTGTTCTGCAGCTTCGCCTCCGGCAGTCGCATCACGCCGCAGGAATTCGATATCTGGATGCGTTTGCTGCAGGGTGCGCCAGGCAGCGTTCTGTGGCTGGCGGACAATGGCGAACATGCCATGTCGAACCTGCGCCGCGCCGCCGCAGCGCGCGGGGTCGACCCGGACCGGCTGGTCTTTGCCCCGGCTGCCAGCCGTGACGATCACCTGGCCCGCCTGCCGCTGGGCAGCCTGTTCCTGGACACATTCACCGTGAACGCCGCCGCCGCGGCGCGCGACGCACTGGCCGCCGGCCTGCCGGTCCTGACCCTGGCCGGTCAGCAATTCGCCGCCCGCACCACAGCCAGCCTGCTGCACTCGGCCGGCCTGCCGGAGATGGTTGCCGCCAGCCCCGAAGCATACGAGGCCAAAGCCGCGGAACTGGCCGCCGACAGCGCGGCGACCGCCAGCCTGCGCAATAAGCTCCGTGACCGGCAGCAGACCGCAGCGCTGTTCAGCCCCGAACGGCTGGCCCGCCAGCTGGAGCGCGCCCTGGACGCCGCCTGCGAACGCCAACAGCAGGGCCTGTCGCCCACTCATCTGGAACTGGAGTGACCGGACACGCCAAACGGCCTGCCCGGACGGGCAGTGCTGTACTGGCGATATGCGGAAAAATGGCAGGGGCATCAGGGTTCGAACCCGAGACCTACGGTTTTGGAGACCGTCGCTCTACCAACTGAGCTATACCCCTGTGGTGCGGCATGTCCTACGGCAGCCGCGCTGCAGAGGCAAGAGGAAAAAATGCATTTTCTTGCGCTGCCCCGACGGTTTGCAGACGGCGGGCTTTGCCCCGGCGCAGCCATGCAGTATGACGGGCAAATACCGGGCAGTAACTGGGGCCAAGGCCCTGTGCCCCCAGCAGGAATGAGCCGTAGCCCCGTGAGCCTCAGAAAAAAAATTGCCGACAGCCCAAGGGTCAACCGCGCCGTCGAGGGCCTGTTTGCCGCCTATGTGCGGTTCGCATTCCGCACCTCGCGCTGGACCCGCTCCGGGTTTGAGGAGATGGATGCCTGCGTGCGCCGCGGCGAGCCGGTGATTTTTGTGCTGTGGCACCAGCGGCTGATCATGGCACCCTATCTGTTCGACACCTCGCTGGGCCGGATCTGCGCCCTGACCTCTGCCGCCCGCGCCGGACGGCTGGCGGGGCAGATCCTGGTACGGCTGGGATTTGAGACCATCCCGATGTCGAGCCACAAGCGCCATGTGGCGCTGTCGCGCGAGGTGCTGCGCCGCACCCGCGATGGCTGCTCCATCGGCATTGCCGCCGACGGTCCGCGCGGACCTGCGCGGGTCTCGTCCACTGTGCCGGTGGTCTGGGCGCGGATGACCGGCTGTCGGGTATTCACCGTAGCCTTTGCCGAAAAAAAGGTGATGGCGCTGCCGACCTGGGACCGGCAGATGCTGCCGCTGCCGTTTTCACGTGGCGTGCTGATGTGCCGCGAATGGACGGACGTGGTGCCCAAGAAACCGGACGATGAACAGGTTGAGACACTGCGCCAAAGCCTGGAAGCATCCCTGGATGCCATTACCGATGCCGCAGATACGGCAGCCGGGCGGCGCAGCGAAGATCCGAAAACCCTGTCGGATTGATCAGACCTGTTCCGGCGCAGCGGACGGCCGCAGGCATGCCAGCCCCGCTGCGAACGCAGGACCTGTTCTGGCCGGCGCTGCCCCCGGTGCGACAGGCACCGACAGCCTATTGCGATCCGGCAACCAGCTCCGCAAGGGTTTCAATATATTCAACGGTCAGGGGTTTGTTGACGAAATCCCGCACAGCATCGAACTGAGCCGCCCGCTCCCGGTCCCGTGGATTGAGGGAGGTGGTCAGCATCACGACAACAGCTTTGGCAAAGCCCGGCCCGAATTCTGCAGTCGCCGCCTCCAGAAATTCAAATCCGCTCATGCCGGGCATATTGATATCCAGGAAAATCAGATCAATTTCCGCCCGGTCTTGCCGCTTCAGATATTCCAAAGCCTCGCTCGCATACTGAAAGGAAATGTGATTGCGCACGACGCCCGACCGCTCAAGTATCCGGCGGTACATAATTTGATCGGCGCGTTCATCGTCGATCAGCATGACCGTCTCGATGATTGGTTTAGCTGTCATATGCACCGCCTGTTACAACAAGGGAGAAGGTAGAGCCACGCCCAGGCGCCGAGGAGAGGTCAATTACCCCCTTATGATTCAGGGCGATGCGCTTGCACAATGCGAGACCGAGACCGGACCCCGGATAGGTATCATGCGTATGCAGGCGCTGGAACAGCGCAAAGATCTGCTTGTGGTATTCGGGCGGGATACCGATGCCGTTGTCGGAAACGGAAATACGCAAACTGCCGGTTGCCGGATCAGCCGTGCCGGAGACACGGATCCTGAGCGGCCTTTCCGGGTCCCGGAATTTTATGGCATTGGACAGCAGATTGTGGAACAGGATCCGCAGCTGAAGGGCATTGCCAGACACGACGGGCAGTTCTGCGGCTTCCAGCTGGACAGCATGGCTTGTGATGTCACCAAGCAAGTCGGACGTCAGGTCTGCAAAAAGCTGGTTCAGATCGACAGGTTCCACCGAAAACCCCCGTTCGACGGTTCTGGAGTAGCTCAGAACGTCTTCGATCAGGTCGCCCATCCGCCCGACAGTTTGCACGGCAAGGTCAATCAGCTCCCTGCCCTCCTCGTCGAACAGACCGCCATAGCCCAGAGACAGCTCGTTGATCAGCATGCCGATGGTATTCACCGGCGATTTCAGGTCATGGGAAATGGCATAGGTGAATTCCGCCTGTTCGCGGTTTGCATGCTGCAGCTGCAGATTCGCCCGCACCAGATCAGAGGCCTTTTCGGCCAGTTCCGCAGTGCGTCCCCTGACCTGGATATCGAGACTGTCGCGTTGCCGCTTCAGCTCATCGCTCAATTCGCGAAGCCTGGCCTCGGTGCCGCGCCTTTTCAGGTTTTCGGCCTGCAGCGACTGGACATTGCTTTGGTAGCCACGCAGCGCCATGTCATAGACAGCGATCACCTCAAGGAAGAACTGTTCCAGCCTTTCAAGCCGCTCCATCGGATTGGCCGATGCATCAAACAGCTCCTGCAGCGCGACGTGGTGGATGCCGCTGATTTCGGCGAGAGAGATACCTTCCTGCAAGGCATCCCGGGCCAGATCATACGCCTGGATCAACCGGGTCTCCTGGCCGAATTCGGCAAAATCTTCCAGAGCAGAAATGTACCGTTCGGCGATATCCTGAGGTTGAACTGTATTCATCCGGCCGCCCCCATCGAGACCGCGAGGACAATGGAGTCATCGCGGGGGTGGGCAAACTGCTCCATGATGGATGCGGTTGTCTGATCCGCAGAGGTCGCTGCCGTGACGTGGGTGCGGTAGGCGCGTTTGATTCCGTCGCTGGTCATGATGATCAGATCATCCGGATACAGCGCATGCTCGGCTTGATGCAGCCGAGGCAGGTTCAGGCCGAGGACACCGCCGCGCTGGATTATGCTTTCATTCGGCCGCCCATTGTCGGCCCGCACCAGCATCCCGTCGATGTCGCCAACAGATGCCCAGGAGAACCTGCCGCTTTGCATGTCGATCAGAACAATTCCCAGGGCAGCGCCCCGGCTGCCTCTCAGGACGCGGTGGCAATCTCTGAACCCGGCTGGCAGATCAAATTCCGCCTGCCTGCCCAAAGCCGCCAGGCAATGTTCGGTCGCCTGCGCAGCCTGCTGACCGCTGCCACTGCCATCGGCAACGGCAAACATGGCATATTGGTCATCCCGGCTGACCAGATAGCCGTCGCCCGATGCGTGTCCGGCCAGTTTTGCCTTATGCGCCACGGACCATGTCAGCTGCCGGTTTGAGCCGGACATGGAAATCTGCCCTCCCGTCATCGGAGCTTCCACTTGACGATGGTAATGGTCACGCCTTCGCCTGGGGTGCTTTGGATATCGAATTCATCCACAATCCGTTTGGTTCCAGGCAGGCCAAGCCCCAGACTGCGGCCCGTCGAGAAACCGTCCGCCATGGCGGCCTCGATATCGTCGATGCCCGGCCCGACGTCCGACACGACGACATGAATACGTGTGTCACGGCTGTTGGTAATCGGATGCATCTCAACTGTGCCACGAGAGGCATAGTTCACAATGTTTCTGGCGAGCTCGGAGATTGCCGTTGCTATCAGCGCCTGATCCGCCTTGCTGAAACCGAGATCCATTGCCATTTGGCGGCCCATCTGACGGGCAAGGACGACATCGCCATCATGCTGCACGTTTACCTGCTGCACCTCGGCTATCGCCGCCCGCTTCATTGAGCGGACCCTTTCAATTCGGCAATCCCTGCATCCAGATCCAGCATCGTCGGAACCGAATCCAGGGTCAGCCCCAGCAGCACCATCGACAGGGCCACTTCTGGCTGGATGCCGACGATCACCATTTTTGCGCCGCGCAGCTGAACCGCGCTGGCAATTTCAGCCAATGTTCTGGTTCCGAAACTGTCGATCACATCAAGGGCGCCGACATCAATGATGACACCATCGGCCTGCCGTTTGACGACTTCATCCAGAATGCGGGTCTGCAGGTTCAGGATATCGCTATCGGTCAGCTCTTCCTGTATTGATGCGATCAGATGGCTTCCCTGGCGAAGAATGGGGACGCGGACTGCCATATTCTAAGCGCTCAGCAGTTTGTCTGCCAACTCCATGCCTTGCTGCAAATCCCCGGCGGTGTTCATGCTCTCGCCGTCAACACCGATCTTGACCAGCGCCTGTGCCACATCGGCCGAGATACCGGTCAGGATCGATTTCGCGCCCATAAGGCGGGCTGCTGTCATCGTTTGGATCAGATGGTTTGCAACTGCGCTGTCCACGGAATCCACACCGGTAATATCCAGCACCACGGCACGGGCCCGGTAGTCGCGGATGCCTTCCAGCATTTGCACCGTCAGGGATCTGGCCCGGTAGCTGTCCAATGTGCCGACGACTGGTATCAGAAGCAGGCCGTCGCGCAGCTTCAGCACCGGGGTCGGCAGCTCGCTCATCTGCCGCTGCTGTGTCTCGATCGTCTTTTCGCGCGCGCCGACATAGGTCTCCAACGCCAGCGCCATATCGAAATGGGCGATCTTCATCAGCGACAGGACAAGTCCGAATGCCTTGGCCGGGTCATCTTCCATCGCGTCCAGAACCAGATGCCCCAGGCGCTGCAGATAAAAGGCATAGGATCCGATATACAAGGTGGGCGTGATGCCGGCGCGTTCATGAATACTGCCGATCCGCCTGCGGTCCTCTGCATAAGCTTCATCCAGATCGGCCGTGACAAGTTCCTGAAAATACCGTTTCTGCCCTTGTTTCACACGGTTGATCTGTTCGTCGTCAGTGAACTGTTTGGCTGCTTCTTCGAAACTGAGAATGTGGGAATAGAAATCATTGATGATCTCGTCGCCGACTCGATCCGCGACCGGTGCCAACTCCCGCACACGCGCCCTGTCTGACGGCGTGATATCGAACCACGACAGAGTGTCTGCGTAACCTTGTGTTTCACTGGCTGCATTCGAATGGGAGGAGGAGATTACTGTGGCCATTGGCATCCCGTTGTTTGCTTTGAGGCGTGCGCGCCAGTCACGAAGGGCGGAAGTGGGTTAATGATGTATACCGAACTACTGTTTTTTCCTTAATGCAACCTAAGGGAATTATTAAATATACAAAAAACAACCATAGAAATAAAAGCCAAAGCCATCAGTTTCCGATAGCTGGCGTATTTCACGAGGCTTTGATGATGTGATCGCACCCAAGCAATGCGCACGCTCCGCCCGCCGGAAGACCACGTTCCAAGCCTAGGTGCGGAGCTGTCCTGTCGCCCCCACCACAACCGTTCAGAGCTGTGGCGCGTGGTCGAAAGCGCTGCCTGGGGCGCTATGGGCTGCTGTTACTGCAGGGCTCGGGTGCTGCGGGCTGGGCGGCGGGTGTCTGGCACAACTGTCTGCTTGCGGTCCTGCACCGGCGTGACGCCGTAAAACTTGCGGTAGTGAAGCGTCAGTGTCGACGAACTGGCATAGCCGACTGCATGGGCAATGTCCGAGATACTGTCCCAGGAGTACAGCACCATTTGCCGCGCCGCCTTCAGGCGCTGGCGGCGGTAGTATTCCCCCGGGCTGAGCCCCGTGGCGGTGCGGAAACTGCGCTCGAGCTGGCGCGGGGAAATGCCTGCCATACGGGCGACCTCGCGGATGCCGACAGGTGTTTCGACGTTTTCAGAGAAGATGGACATGGCCTGTTTGACCGCAGGCGGCATCTGATCAACCGTGCGGCCGCTTTGCAGAACAGGAACCTTTTGCCGGGCACTGCCGCTGCGGATGTCGGCGTGCTGAAACAGGCAGGCGACTTCGTTCACCGCAGCGTCGCCCAAAGCATTGGCGATCAGCTCCAGGGACAGGTCGAACATCGCCGCGGCCCCGGACACCGTGTGTATGGCGCCGTCGCGCACCGCCAGCCTGTCCACCGCTGTGCAATCGGCAAAGGCGGTCTCAAAGGCGGGCCTGTAGCACCAGTGAACCGCGCAGCGCCGACCGGACAGAACGCCGCTGCGGGCCAGGGGAAAGACGCCGCCTGCCGCCGCGCCCAGCGCGACGCCATGGCGAGCCAGGAACCGCAGCCGCCCGGGGCTAGAAACCGGGTCTGCAAACTCGGCTTCCGGCCCTGACAGCAGGAACAGACAGTCGAGCCCCTCTGCCTGAGCAAGGCTGGTGTCTGCAGAAAACGGCATGCCTGCCGACGCCACCGCTTGCGTGCCGGTCTCTGTTATCAAGGTCCAGGAGAACACCTCGCGGCCTGCGATCTCATTGGCGGCGCGCAGGGGTTCCACGGCGGCGCTCAGGCAGGCCAGAGGAAAGCCTGGAAACAGCAGGAAGCCGATGCGACGAAGCGGAGCGGGGCCGAAGTCGCCTGAATGCATAGTCATCGCGTCACTCCAGTCCCAGTGCTTCTTTCTTGGTCCGCGCCCAGGTGGTGATCAGATGGTCGACCATCAGCCCCATGAAGGCGACAGCAAGACCCAGCACCAGACCTTTGCCCACATCGGTGGAGGACAGCGCACGCTGCATTTCCTGACCCAGATCCTGAGTGCCGATGAAGGCTGCAATGATCACCATGAACAAAGAGAACATCACGGACTGGTTGACGCCGACCATGACCGTTGGGAGCGCCATCGGCAGACGTACCTTCCACAGGGTCTGCATCCTTGTCGCACCGGACATGTCGGCGGCCTCGATCAGGGTTTCCGGCACCTGGCGCAGGCCTTCGATGGTGTAGCGGACCAGCGGCACAGCGGCGAACAGCACAACGGCGCCGACCACGGCCACGTCATTGACGCCAAACAGCATGACCACCGGGATCAGATAGATGAAGCTGGGGAAGGTTTGCAGGGTATCGCAGATCAGCAGCGCCAGGCCGGCCCGTTTCTGGTTGAAAGAGCCCCAGATCCCCAGCGGGAAGCCGATAACCGCAGCAATAGAGACTGCGACGACCACGGTATAGACGGTGATCATGGCGCGGTCCCACCAGCCGGAAATGGCGATCAGACCGAAAAAGGCAAAGCAGACCAGAGCTGAGCGCAACCCGCCAATTGCCCATCCCGCGGCGGCCAGCAGGGCCAGAACGGCAGTATAGGGCATCCACAGAAAGGCATCGCGGATCGGGATCAGAACCCAGGTGATCAGGAACCAGCGCAGCCATTGAGTGACCGGGTCGATCAGCACAATGAACCAGTCCGCCACCGCATCAATGGGTTTGGAGATGGTAAAGGCATCACGGCGGCTGACCTGATCCAGCAGAGGGATGAACTGGGCCAGTATGAGAAAGACCAGAGACAGGCCGGCACCAATCAGCAGATACTTGTTGCGCAGGGCAAAGGATGTGCCCTTTTCAAAGTGCTCTGGCTGTTTGGTCGCCCAGGCTTTGGTGCAGCGATCCAGCGTGACCGCAAGCAGCACGATGGTGATGCCGATCTCGACAGAGCGGCCGATCTTCAGCGCCTGCAGAAGTTGCAGCAGTTTCTGCCCCAGCCCCGGCATGCCGATGAAGCTGGCCAGAACCACCATCGCAAGACATTGCATGATGACCTGATTGACGCCGACCAGGATCTCGGTCCGGGCCGTCGGGATGCGCACATGGCGCAGCAGCTGCCAGCGGGTAGAGCCGCACATATGGCCGCTTTCGATGACTTCATGGGGGACCTTGCGCAGGCCCAGCAGGGACATGCGGATCATCGGCGGCACCGAGAAGATGATGGTGACGATGGCCCCTGCCTTGGGGCCGACGCCGATAAAGACGACAACCGGGATCATATAGGCGAAATGCGGCAGGCTTTGCGCGATATTCAGGACCGGGTTCAAAAAGCGTTCAAAGGTTTTTGAGCGCCAGGCGAGGATGCCCATGACGAGGCCGAAGAGGATCGAGAAAGGGGCGGCGACGACGATGACGGACAGGGTCTCCATCGCCCATTTCCACTGTCCCATGACAGCAATCCAGACAAAGGTGCCGCCGGTCAGCAGCGACAGGCGCCAGCCCTGCAGGGCGTAGCCGACGACAAATCCGATGCTGGCGATCACGGTCCAGGGAATGGGGCCGATGCGGGGCCAGCGGTTCTTGCCGTAAAGCAGGTTGGCGGTGACATCGAGCAACCATTCGACCCCGCCGGCAAAGGCGCGGGTCAGGTAGAGAAGCCCCAGATCATCGCGCAAAAACTCAAAGATCGCGTTGATCCAGTCGGCAAAAGGCAGCACCAGCCAGGCTGGCGGCCGCACCAGCCCAGCGGGCAGAACAGCATTGCACACAGCCAGGAGACAGGCGGCAGCAAAGATCGCCCAGCCGGTCTTGGCGCGTGTCCAATTGGCGCCTTTTGCGCTGAGTATCAGGGTCTGGTCCGTCATGAGGCCTCTCCCAGAAGCACGTCGAGCGCCTCCTGGCGGCTCATCGCGCCGATCACGCTGCCGGATTTGCTGGCAACCGGCAGGAAGTCGCGGTTGTCATTGACCAGCAGGCGGGCCAGTTCGGAGATGGTCTGTTTTTCGCCGATGGGCGAGCCGGTCAGGCTGTGGCCGTTCACCTCGCGGGCCAGAACGCCGGCATGCACCACGCGGGATTTCTCGATTTCCTCTGTGAATTTGGCGACATATTCAGTGGCCGGGTTCAGCACGATCTGATCGGGGGTGTCGCATTGCTCGACCACGCCGTCCTTCATGATGGCAATGCGGTCGGCAAGGCGCAGGGCCTCGTCGAAGTCATGGGTGATGAAGACAATGGTTTTGCCCAGCATCTCCTGCAGGCGCAGAAACTCGTCCTGCATCTCGCGGCGGATCAGCGGGTCCAGCGCCGAAAACGGCTCATCCAGGAACCAGATGTCGGGCTCAATCGCCAGGCTGCGGGCAATGCCGACGCGCTGCTGCTGGCCGCCGGACAGCTCTCGCGGGAAATAGTCCTCGCGGCCTGAGAGGCCCACCAGTTCGATCACCTCCAGCGCACGGGCGCGGCGGTCATGGCGGTCCTGGCCGCGCATTTCCAGCGGGAAGGCGACGTTGTCCAGAACGGTGCGATGCGGCAGCAGGCCAAAGCTTTGAAACACCATGCCCATCTTGTTCCGGCGCAGGTCGATCAGCTCCTTTTCGGACATATCGCCGATGTTCTGACCTTCGACCTTGACCTCGCCGCCAGTGATATCGATCAGCCGGGACAGGCAGCGCACAAAGGTTGATTTGCCGGAACCGGACAGCCCCATGATCACCAGCATTTCACCCTTGGCGATGTCCATGGAGACGTCGCGCACTGCGGCGATGTAGCCGGCCTGCCGGATTTCATCGAAGCCGGGGTTACCGGTTAGGGACTTCAGGTATTGTTCCGGTTGGGCACCAAACAGCTTCCAGACGTTTTTGCAGGAAATGACGGGGGTGGCGGCGGTCATAGGTCTACTTTCGTTAACAGAAGTCCGGGGCAGCAGGCTGCCCCGGTGAGTTGGAGAGAGATGTGTGGGGTTCAGGAGCCGGTCCAAGGCTTCCAGAGGCCCTCGTTGTTCTCCAGCCATTCGGTCGCCGCGTCTTCGGGCTCCAGCTCGTCAATATCGACCAGCTTTGCCATCTCGGCGATCTGCGGGTTGGTGAAGCTGATTTGCGTCAGCGTTTCATAGGCCGCCGGCCATTTTTCTTTCATGCCGTCCCAGGCAGCTTTCTTGAGGTAGCCATTGGCGGGATTGCCGCAATCATAGGTGGCGTCGGGGTTCGGGCCGACAGCAGGATCTTTGTCGCATCCTTCAACCCACTGCGGGAACTCCACAAATTCACCCGGCCAGACGGCCTCTGCGAAATTCGGTGTCCAGTTGAAGATCACCACCGGTTTCTTGGTCTTTTCGGCTGCGGCGACTTCGGCCCAAAGCGCCGATGCAGAGCCGGCATTCACCACGGTGAAGTTCATGTTCAGCGCGTCCACCCGCTCTGCGTCATGCTTGAGCCAGTCCACCGGTCCGCCCAGGAACCGGCCCTTGTCGCCTGTTTCCGGCGTTGCAAACACTGCGGCGCAGTCGTTCAGGGCCTCCCAGCTCGGCAGACCCGGGCAGGATTCCTTGGTCCAGGCCGGATACCACCATTCTTCGCGGGTCACCGCATTGTGGTCGCCTGCATCATGCAGACCCCCCTTGGCCAGCGCCTCGTTGAATGACTTGCCAAAGGCGCCTTCCCAGACTTCCAGTTCCAGTGTCACATCGCCCAGCCGCACGGACTCGTACACGGCCTGGCTGTCTGTCGAGACATATTCAACGTTGTTGCCCATCGATTCAAAGATCTGTCCGACAACATGGCTCATCACGATTTGGCTCGACCAGTTGTGGATCGGAATGATGATCGGGTCCGACGAATCCTCTGCCATGGCCATCGGAGCTGCCATTGCCAAGACCGCTGCACTGGCCAGTAGGTGTTTCCGGAATTTCATATGTATCTCCCTGTTTTCGCAGCCCGGGTCCTGATGGCCTGAGCCTAAATGCTGTTTGAAAGCAGCGCTTTCAGACAGAGACGCTAGGCTGCAGATGTGAACAGGTCAGCCCGGCGGGATGAACAGACTGGCCAGAGATGTTAAAATTTGTTAACTGGTGGGAAATCTCACGGGGCAATGCGGGTATGGCGCATATTTTGATCATCGAGGACGAGCCGGTCAGCCGGACCACGCTCGCCAGCTATCTGGATGCGCAGGGGTACAGCGTGTCCCAGGCAGAAACGGCCGAAGAAGCAGAGAGAATTTTACAGACGAGCGATGTTGATCTGCTTGTCGTCGACATCAACCTGCCGGGCAAAGACGGGCTGCAGATCACCCGGGAACAGCGGGCCAAGTCAGACATCGGGATTATTCTGGTGACCGGCCGCGATGATGAGGTCGACAGAATCGTCGGGCTGGAACTGGGCGCAGATGATTACGTCTGCAAACCCTTTAACCGGCGCGAGCTGCTGGCACGGCTGAAAAACCTGCTGCGCCGCACCCAGGAAGCCAGACGCCTGTCACGCCGGGTCTATACGTTCGGGAACTTCCGCTTTGATGTTGCTGCACGGCATCTGCAATCTCTGGAGGGCGACAGCGTGCCTTTGACCCGGGCGGAATTCGAAGTGCTGGACATGTTGGTCAGCCGGGCGGGTGAAGTCGCCTCGCGGGATGCGCTGATGAGCCGGGTGACGCACCGGCAGTACGGCGCCAATCCCCGCACTGTGGATGTGCTGATCCGCCGCCTGCGTGGAAAACTGGAAGAAGAACCCTCCAATCCAAGGGTCATCACCACCGTGCATGGCGAAGGTTATGTGTTCACGGCCCCTTTGGTCTGAAGACCGCAGTCGCGCAGCACCCCCGCCAAAGCTTCCAGAACCTGCGGCGCCAGCAGATTAATCTGGCGCATCTGCTCTGCGGCGGCAGACTGGCGGCCATTCACTGCGTCGGCTTCCAGCTTTGTCAGAAGGCTGGCCAGATCCCGCTGCCCGAAATTGCCGGCGGCTCCCTTGGCCCGGTGGGCCTCCTTTCCCAGACGGCCAAGGTCCTGTGCGGACAGTGCCGCTTCCATCTTCTGAATGCTCAAAGGCAGTTCCTGCTGGAAGAGGGCCGCAATTTCGGCTGCGCGGCCAGAGCCGAGATCCTGGATGTTTTCCTGCATATGCTGCAGCAGGCTGGATGTCCTGTCCTGCTCAGGCGCGGCCCCGCGCGCTGACAAGTAGACAGCGCCTTCGCGGCCCTGGGTAACGCTTTGCAGGGCCTTGGCAAGGCGTTCCGGGGACACCGGCTTGGCCACAAAACCATTCATCCCCGCCTGCAGGTGGGTCTCTATCTGTTCTTCCTGCACATGCGCAGAGATGCCTATGACCGGCAATTTGGACAGCCGCGGATCCGGCAGCGCGCGCAGGCGGCGGGTGGCTTCGGTGCCGCTGATGCCGGGCAGATTGACATCCATCAGCACCAGATCGAACGGCACCTCGCGGAGCAGTTCCAGCGCCTCTTCCGCGGTTCCTGCACATTGGCAGCTGTGGCCCATGCGTTCCAGATAACCCTGTGCCACCATCTGATTGATCTCATTGTCCTCGACCACCAGAACAGAAAGAGGAGGACCGGTCGGCCGGACCGGAACCGGCGGCTCCTCTGGTATCAGGGCTGCGGGATCACCGGCTGCCAGCTCCAGGGCCAGAGTGAACACCGACCCGACATTCTTGGCGCTTTCCAAAGACAGGCGGGCGCCGATAGTCTGCGCGAAATGCCTGCTGATTGCCAGACCCAGCCCGGTGCCGCCGAACTTGCGGGCGGTTTCGCTGTCTTCCTGTTCAAAAGCCTCGAAGATGCGGGACTTGGCCTCTTGCGAGATCCCCTTGCCGGTGTCGCTGACTTCAAAAGTGATCTGGTGGCGCCCGTGGGTGCTGCCATTGGTGCGAACCCGCAGAATGACCTCTCCTTCGTCGGTGAATTTCAGCGCATTTGACAGCAGGTTGAACAGAATCTGCCGCAGCTTGGCAGCGTCGCCTTCGACAACGTCAGGCAATTCCTGTGCCGCATCCAGCAAAAGATGAACCCCCTTGCTGTCCGCGCCCGGGCGCAACAGGACGACGATATCATTGATCAGGCCGCGCAGGGAGAACGTGATATCTTCCCGCTGCAGTGCACCGCCTTCGATCTTGGAGTAGTCCAGAATATCATTCAGGATCTTCAGCAGGTTCTGCCCCGAAACCAGCGCCGTGCGCAGACGGTCCATCTGCCGGGGCGGCAGGCCTTCATCCGACAGGCTGCGCAGCATGCCCAGCACGCCGTTCATCGGCGTGCGGATTTCGTGGCTCATCATCGCCAGAAACTCGGATTTGGCCTGGTCGGCAGCCTCGGCTTTCTGGCGGGCCACATCATGGGCTTCGACTTCTTGCCGCAGCCGCTCCGTTTGATTGTCGACAAGAGACTGCAGGTTGTTGCGGTGTTCCCGGAGTTCCTGTTCGTTGCGGTCGCGGACTTTTTCCAGTTCCAGTTTATCCAGGGCCTGCTGGCGGAAAACCTCTACTGCGGCTTCCATGCGCGCAATCTCGTCCTGCCCGCGGGGACGGACCGGATGATCCAGCTGCCCGCGCATCAGCGCAGCCATGATGCCGGCCAGCTGGTTGAGGCGCCGGGTGATGCTGCCGCGCACGTAGAACCAAAGCACTGCCAGCGACAGCAGAAAGCCGGTGACGGCAGCAAAACCATTGCGCAGCTGTGCTCTTTGGATGTCGGCAGCGGCTGCATTGCCTGAGCTGAGCGCCCGAGCCTGCGCCTGATCGGCGACCGCTGAGGCTTCGTCGCCCAGCCGCAACGCGGTGTTCTGCAGCTCTTGTTTCAATGCGGTGATGCGTGTCTCTGTGGTCAGTATCCGGCCGCGCAGCCCGAACAGGCCGGCATTGCTTTCCGGCACCGCCTGCAATTGGGCCGCAAAGGTCTCTGCCTGCTGGCGGCGGCCAGGATCCCGGATTGCCTTGATCCGTCGCGACACGATGTTCAGGCGGCTGGACAGCGCGGCTTCGATCTCTCTCAGTTCGGCCTCAGTGCCGGCCTTTTCGATCCGGTTTATCAGCAATCCGATTTCTGCAGTCTGCGACCGCAGTTCAAACATCAGCCCAAGCTGGAACAGGTCGACCTCGATCAGTTTGTCGAGCATATCAGTGCGGGCCTGCTCTTCGACGGGGGAGCTGCCGGGGCTGTAAAGGCTCGAGATAACCGCCGTTGTGCCCATTTCAGCATTGGCGACCAATGTGTCAGCCATGCTGAGCAGATTATTTGCGGCCGTCAGGTTGCGGGTGGTCAGCTGCTTCAGGCCACTGTGCAGCGCGATGCGGGTCTCGACCAGTTCATTGAGCAGCGCCAGCACCCGCGCGGCGTCAGTCACCGTATCCCGCAGGCGGCCGGAGCCGGCAATGCCGCCACGTTCCAGCGCATCCAGGCGGCCGGTCAGCGCCTGAACCTGATTGGACAGGAACTGCGCCCGGTTGGCGCGTTCTGCCTGGGTCGTGACCGCAGCCAGTTCCGGGGCGATGGCAATGATCCGGGTGCTTTCCTCAGCCATGCCGCGCACCTCGGCAATGGCCGGGATGGTTTGGCTGATCACCTCTGCCTGGCGGCGCGCCAGCACCTGCAGTTCAATCAGCCCCAGAATGCCGGCAAGGGTCGGCAATCCCGCAATGACAATGAATGCCAGGCTCAATTTTCCGCCGAGGCCAAGTTTCTCTAACATTCGGGAACTTTCGCCTGCATTTGCAGATTTCGCAATTTTGAATTTCCCTTTCATGCCCTGCGGCCTATCCTCCGGGCTGGAAACAGGGGGTCTCATGCGTGCATTCTGGTTATTGCTTTTTACGTTTCTGTCCATGCCGGCAGCTGCGGACAGCTGGCGACTGCAAGTGCCGCAAACCGCTTTTGACTACAGCAGCGAGCTTGAGACTTTGGACTATGCGCCGCTGGGGAAGGCCGCACAGGCGTGGCGGCTGTGCATCGCATATCCGCATCTGAAAGACGCCTACTGGCTGAGCGTCAACTACGGGATGGTGGCGGAAGCTGCCCGGCTGGGCGTGTCATTCAAGCTTGTGGAAGCCGGCGGGTATCCCAATTTGCAGCGGCAAATTCAGCAGGCCGAGGAATGTGTCGCAAACGGCGCTGATGCGCTTGTTCTTGGCACGGTGTCATTCTCGGGCCTGACCGACACGGTCGAACGGATCGCCGCTTCGGTGCCGGTGATTGCCGCAGTGAACGACATCGCAGATGCCGGGATCACCGCGAAGGTGGGCGTATCCTGGAAGGAAATGGGCGCCAAGGCCGGCAGGATCATTGCAGCCCGCCACCCCAAAGGAGGGCCGCCCGTGAAAGTCGCCTGGTTTCCCGGACCGGACAAAGCCGGCTGGGTGGCATTTGTGGACGAAGGGTTCCGCGCTGCGCTTGCGGAAAGCGCCGCGGAGATTGCGGTTACCAAATACGGTGACACCGGACGGGAAATACAGGTGCGGCTGGTCGAGGAAGCCCTGGATGAGGTGCCGGATCTGGACTACATTGCCGGTTCCGCACCAGCTGCTGAGGCTGCGGTATCAGTGCTGCGCGCCCGGAGCATGCAAGAGCAGGTTCTTGTTGTCTCTGACTACATGACACATGCGGTCTACCGGGGTGTCCTGCGCGATCGCATTATTGCTGCTCCGACGGATTTTCCTGTGTTGCAGGGGCGGCTGGCGGTTGAAATGGCCGTGCGTGCAATCGAGGGCAGCCTGCGTGTCAAACATGCCGGCCCTGCTATCAGGGTTTTGGATACGGGCACCGCAGAAGAAGACCTGCTGGAACAGACCCTGGCGCCGGCCAGTTTTGTTCCGGTGTTTGATTTTCTGCCGCAGAGATAACCGCTCCGATGGCTGCGGGCGGACCCGGGCTTCAGTCCTGATGTTGACCGCCCGTCTGCAGCGGGTCATCCTGCGGTAATGTTTGCCGGTCGCCGTCCGGGTTGCGGCGGATGTCCTGCGGCGGTCACAGCAGTGAGGCCAGCCAGATGCCGAAAGCGAGACAGAAAGGCTATCTGCACGATACGCACCGGCTGTGTGACCCTGCGCAGACGCTGGCAAACGTGCGCCCGCATCTGGCAGATATGGGCATCACCCGGATTGCCAATCTGACCGGGCTGGACAGGGTCGGCCTGCCCACGGTTATGGTCACACGCCCCAATTCCCGGTCGGTTGCCGTGTCACTGGGCAAGGGGCTGACGCTGGAGGCTGCCCAGGCTTCTGGCGTGATGGAAGCCATCGAGTCCTGGCACGCCGAGCGGATCAGCCTGCCATTGCGGTCAGCCAGTTTTCAGGATTTGCAGAAGGATGCTCTGGTGGCGGATGTGGCCCGGCTGCCGCGTGTGACCGGGGCCGATTTTGATCCGCAGCGCCGGATGCTGTGGGTTGCGGGCGCTGATATGGCCACCGGGGGCCAGTATTGGCTGCCATTTGAAATGGTGGATACAGACTACACGGCTCCGCCCAGCGGCGGTCAGGGCGCGTTTCCGCGCACCACCAACGGGCTGGCTTCGGGAAACAGCCTGGCAGAGGCGGCCTGTCACGCGCTGTGCGAGCTGATTGAGCGGGACGCAATCACCCTGTGGCACCACGCGCCGCCAGGCCCGCGGATCGATCCGGCTACCATTGATGATAGGCGCTGCCGCGATGCGCTGGACCGGTTTGCTGCGGCCGGGCTAGAAACCGGGGTCTGGAACATCACCTCTGATATCGGCGTTCCGGCGTTTCACTGCATGATCTGCGAAGCAGGCAGCCGTCCGGGCCATATCGGTATCGGCAGCGGCTGCCATCCCGACCGCCGCATTGCCCTGCTGCGGGCACTGACCGAGGCAGCCCAGACCCGGCTGACCTATATCTCTGGCGCCCGCGATGATCTGGACCCGGATGAATTCACGCCAGCGGCGGCGGCAGAACGCGCAGGCTATGTCCGCCGCCTGCTGAGGCGCAGCCAGGCCAGCGCCAGGTTCCAGGACTGCCCGTCCCTTTCGTCGCCCTCCTTTGAGGAGGATCAGGCCTGGCTTCTGGACCGTCTGGAAGCCGCTGGAATGGCGCAGGTTCTGATCGTGGATCTGTCCCATTCCGGGTTGGGCATCTCTGTGGTGCGTGCGGTGATCCCGGGGCTGGAAGCGCCGCATGACGACCCTGACTTCATCGCCGGGCCGCGCGCCTTGCGGGCCGCTGAGGTGACCCCGTGAGTGCGGTGGTGTTTGCCGGGCCGACGATCAGAGCAGCCGACGTGGTGGCGGTGCTGCCGGATGCAGACGTGCTGCCGCCTGCCGGTCAGGGGGACATCTACAGGGCAGTCCGCCACGGGGCCTGTGCCATCGGGTTGATCGACGGCTATTTCGAAGGGGTGCCTTCGGTGTGGCACAAGGAGATCCTGTGGGCGATGGAACAGGGCATTGCAGTCTACGGAAGCGCCAGCATGGGGGCCTTGCGGGCGGCAGAGCTGTCGGCCTTTGGCATGGTGGGGGTTGGCAGGATCTACGAAGCCTACGCCTCTGGCAACATCATGGACGACGACGAGGTCGCGGTTCTGCACAGCCCGGCAGAACTGGGCTATGCGCCGCTGAGCGAGCCGATGGTCTCGATCCGTGCGACGGTGGAACATGCGATCAGCTGCGCTGTTTTGAACACGGCGCAGGCCTCTGCAGTTCTGAAGACCGCCAAAGCCCTGTTTTACCAGCAGCGGAGCTGGGCGCAGATCCTCGCGGATGTTGCTGCGGCGCCCTGGCTGGACCGGTTTGCGGCGTGGCTGGAAACCGGGGCCGTGGATGCCAAACGCACTGACGCGCAAGAGATGCTGCACCGGATGGCTGCTGCTGAAGCCCCGGCGGATGGCCCAGCCGGGGAAAGGATGGAGCGGACCCTGGCCTGGCAGGGGCTGGTGCGCCGGGCTGAGGCACTGGAACAGGAACAGGCGCTACAGGCGCCGGACCAGCGGGTGCTTGATGAATTGCGGCTGGCGCCGGCGCGCTTTGACGCCTTGCTGAACCGGGCGGCGCTGCGGTTTGTGCAGTTGCAGACGGCGCGCCGTACAGATGCGCAGGCCGGACGGGAAGCTGTGCTGGCACAGCTCAACCGCCACCGTCAGGCAAACGGCCTGTTGCGCAGCAAGGACCTGCAGGCATGGCTGGACGCCAACGGGCTGACAGTGGCGCAATATGAGACGGTTCTGCAGGAAACAGCCCAAGCCGCCGCGGCCGCGGATGCGGTGCAGGAGGAACTGCAGACCTATCTTCTGGCGGAACTCCGGCTTGCTGGCGCCTATGCCGGGTTGAAATCACGGGCCGAAGCCAAAGAGCAGCAGCTGGCCGGTCATGCGCAGCCCGATGGGCCCGCCGGGCAGGCAGAACGGCTGCAATTGGCGGCCTGGCACTTTGAAACCTGCCTCCGGCAGGATATCCCGGCGGACCTGGAGGCCCATGCGGCGTCCATCGGGCTCAGCGTCGAAGAATTCTTTGCGCTGATCCGCCGCGAATTGATGTATCATCAACGGTGCAGAACACGGCCTGAGCCGGACAGCAACGATTAGGCAGAACGATACAGGCGAAACCTCCGCAGAATTGGAGGCCCAATGGAAGACCCTTTCGAGGCGGCCGAGGAAGCACCGGGAACGCGCTTTCTGCTGTTTCCGCAGTCGCCGTTCCGAACCGAAGACCCGGTGCTGGAGATAGTCGAGATTTCGGCGCCGCCGGGAACCATTGGCCCGGGGCCGTCGGGGCCGCGGATGTATACTGTCAACGCGCAGGGCAAGTCGATCCCTTATGGTGCGATTGTGCAGGGGCCGCAGGGGCCCGGCATGTATCTGCCCCCCTGGCACGGAGCGCTTCAGCCGTCGCCGGAACCGGATGAGGACGGGCACTTCCTGCACATCCCGCCGTCCGATCCGCGGTTCGAGGCCGCGCATCTGTTTGCGGCGGCGCATTTTACCATGGATGTCTGGGAGGCTTACTTTGGCCATCCGGTCCCCTGGCATTTCGCCCGTGACTATGACCGGCTGGAATTGTCGCTGCTGCCCAGCCTGGACAATGCCCATATCGGCTGGGGGTTCCTGGAAACCGGCGGCACCAGCGAACACGGCGGCGAATACCGCGCCTACAGTCTGAACTTTGACGTGGTCGCCCATGAAATCGGCCACGCCATTATTTACAGCATGACTGGAATGCCGGTCTCCGAAGATGTTCCCGGTGAATACTACGGCTTTCACGAATCCGCTGCGGACATGGTTGCGTTGATTGCCTCTTTGCATTTTGGCTCGGTGGTAGAGGAGCTGCTGGAGAACACCCGGGGCAATCTGTACACCTTCAACCAGCTAAACCGCTTTGCCGAACTTGCCGGCAGCGCGCAGATCCGGATGGCGGCAAACACTCGGCTGCTGGATGACTTTGTGTGCGGCTGGAGCAGCGAGCACGCGCTGTCCGAGCCGCTGACCGGGGCAATGTTCGACATTCTGGTGGACATCTTCCACGAACGCCTGCTGGTTCATGATCTGATTACCCCGGAAATGGAGGACCTGTCCGATCAGCTGGAGGACAGCCCGCATTACGCAGAGGTCATGCAGACCCTGTTTGATGCCCGTTATGCGGCGGACCCGGAGGGATTCCGCCTGGCGCTTTTGGAAGCGCGGGACATCCTGGGTTCCTACCTGGCGGCAACCTGGAGCATGCTGGACGCGCAAACCCTGACTTACGCAGCGGTTGAACAGGCCCTGCTGCTGGTCGACCGCAATTCAACCGGCGGTGCGTTTCAGTCGATCATCGAAGGCAATTTCAGGATGCGCGGAATTGGCCTGGTTCAGGCAGGCCCGCGGCTGGAAGAAGCCGATGAAAACAGCCACGCGCATTCGGTGCGGACCCGGGTGCCGGATGGGTAACTTTCCTATAGGCTGTAAATCCCCTTCTTTTTGTGATACTTTGACCCTGAGGGATGCGTTTTGCGGATGCCCGGTTGACCCGCGTGTTGGCCGGCCCGCTGTAAAAAAGGTCTTCCAGTTTTGTTTCCATAGCCACAGGAGTATGTGCGGTGGCCGAGTCTTTACTGAGTTTCTCTGAAGTGCTGTTATTTGGACGCCTCCTGAAAGATCTGCAGATCGTCAGATCCGACATCAAGAAGACAGTGCGCGTGGCGACTGTCGAGAAGATGAATGTGAACAATGTGGATCCAGAGATCGACGGCGTTGAAATCGCAGTGGACGATCTGGTTCTGGTGCGTCGCAACAATGCCAATGACAACGGAATTTACAAGGTCACGGCGGGAAATGGGAACACCCTGAAACTGGTGTCAGAACTGAAGGTTGCGGTGGATGATCGGATCGCCGTTCTGGAAGGGCTTGAACTCGGGGACACGGTATGGACCCAGATCAAGGACATCCCCAAGCAGATTTACAAACAAGAGGGGCTTCGGGGGCGCGGGCGGAACAATCTGCTGGATGCGCAGCTGAGCCTGCATGCCAAATTTGCCCGGATTTACGGTTTTGCCTATGAAGGCACCTATTTCGAGTTGCCGGAACCCACGCTGTTCCTGGTGCATGGCGAGGGCAAGAGCGCAACCGACGACATGCCTGGCAACCAGGGCGCCCGCGCGCCCTTGAGCCCATCCGTGACCGGTGTTGCTTCAGCTGAATACCAGATCGCAAACGATATCCGGGTCTGGGATTATGACAAAGCCGACTATTCGATCCGTATGGATGTGATGACCGGTATGCTGGAACAGGTGCTGCTGGATGTCTATTTCGGCGGCGGGCCTGACGTTAGCGGCGCAAAGGTCAGTGGTGCCAAGGTCAGCGGTGCAAAGGTGAGCGGCGCAAAGGTTAGTGGTGCCAAGGTCAGCGGTGCCAAGGTGAGCGGTGCAAAAGCACGCGGTTCTGGCGACTGACCAGCTGGCATGAGATGGCCATAAAGGCGCGGGCGCGGCTGAACTGGCTGCGCCCGCGCCTGTGCTTCAGAACCCTGCTTTCTTCAGCCCTTCGACAAAATGCTGGGTGTCTTCCTCCAGCCTGTCAGGCTGCACCCGGGCCCAGCGGTCCAAGGAGAAATTCGGATGCGCCTCACGGTGCCGGGCAGCCATGTCCCGCGCCAGTTCCATCTTGCCCAACTGGGCATAGCTGGCGGCCAGCATGCGCTGGCCTTCTGTCGGGTTGTTCATCTTCGTCAGCGTTTCGATGACCGCGTCATATTGCTTGAGATTGTAATAGGCCCCGCCCAGGTGCCACAGATACTGGTCCGGGAAATAGGGGTTGAGCCGGATGGCCTGCTGCAGGCTGCTGATCGCCGTTTCATTGTCCCCGGAATGGGCCAGCGCATCGGCATAGTCCGACAGCAGGTCGGCGTCATTCGGGTTCAAGGCCAGGGCGCGACGGTAGGCGCCGATCGCCGCGTCATGTTCCTTGCGATAGAGATGCACAAAGCCCAGCTCGCCAAAGCCCCGGGCGTCAGTCGGATCCAGCTCCACTGCCCGCTGCGCAAAGGACAGTGCAGTATCCAATGCATGATCCGCGTCCTTGGCCCAGGAATAGCGCCAATCGATGTTCATGGTGCGCGACAGCGCGGCAGACGCCCGGGCGTAATCCTGATCGCGGGCCAGAGCTCTTTCGTACAAAGTCTGTGCTTCGCGGTTGTCCTGCCGCGTGTAGCGAAAGATGTACTGTTGCCCGCGCAAAACATAGCCATACGCGGCAAGATCGGCCGGCGCGGTTTGCGCCATCCGCTTGCGCTCCTGCGCTTCGATCAGCACGGCGGTGGCAGCAACGATGGCATCTGTCACCTCATCCTGAATGGCAAAGATGTCATCGATATCCCGATCATAGCGTTCGCCCCAAATGGTTCGGCCGGACTCCGCGTCGATCAACTCAATGGCCACCCTGATCCGCGAGGCCGTCCGCCGGATGCTGCCCCGCGCGACATAGCGCACCCCCAGTTCGCGGGCAGCGTCCTGCGGCGGCATGGACCGCGCCTTGAAGAAAAAGGCGGAATTGCGGGCAATCACAAAGAGATTTTTGAACTTGGACAGGTTCAGGATGATGTCTTCGGTCAGCCCGTCAGCAAACCAGCTGTCGGATTGATCCCCGCCCAAGCTGGCAAAGGGCAGCACGGCAACTGACGGAATGCCGGGCAGCTGCGGATGCGCAGGCCCCGGGTCCGGGCGCAGGGTGGCCGCCATGGCTGCGCCTTCGATCTCGCTGCGGACGCAATAGCAGGGGATGGACTCGGCGATGTTTTTCAACCGCTGCGGACCAAGAAATTCAAAGCCGTACCGCAACCGGTTGCGGATCTGTTCATAGACTATGGCGCTGACAAACACGCGCCCCGGCTCGGCAATTTCCTGCAGCCGGGCAGCAATATTGACGTTGTCGCCGTGAATGCCGCGGTCGTCGATCAGAATTTCGCCCATATGCACACCGGCGCGAAACCGCAATTGCTGGTCCTCTGCCCGCGCACTGTTGTTCTGATCCGCAATCCGGTGCAGTTCGACACCGAATTTCACGGCATCGGTTGCGGTCTCGAACAGGGCAAGTACCCCGTCGCCCCGCACAGCAACCACCTGGCCGCTGTGCTTCTGGCAAGCTGCTTCAAGCTGCTCCAGCAGCAGTTTGAGCGCGCTGTAGGTATCGAATTCATCATTGCCCATCAGCCGCGCATAGCCGACGACGTCAGCAAACAGCACTGCTCCAAGCTGCCGCCGGACTAGGGATGTCTTGTCTTGGCCGCTCACAAGCTGTCCTCCTCCTGTGAGAATGGCGGAACCCGGCCCGCGGCGCCGGGTTGGGTTTGTTCAGCGCCGTATTGCCTGACGCACTTCAGCTATCCTGCGCGCCGGGCGGTCCAGGCGGCCAGACCCAGCCGGACACCGCTGCGCCCCGAAACTCTACCCTGCACTCGGGCCCCAGCTCCTGTGCCAATGCCCCGCGCCGCGCGTCCCAGTCGCGGCGCAGAATGCCGACACCGACCATGTCGAAATACCGGCCTTCCGCAAACCAGGCTTCCCGCATTCTGCCTTCTTCTGCGAACCCGGCGCGGGATGTCATCTGCTGGCTGTGTGCATTGTCGGCCCGGTAATAGGATGTAACGCGATTTAGCCCGATCTGACGGAAGGCAAAATCCAGCACAAGCGCCATTGACCGGATGCCAATACCCTGCCGGCGCCTGCTCTCTTCGACAAAGAGCGAGATAACGGCGTCGCGGTTGACCGCAGAGATGCCCTCAAGCCCGGTCACACCGCACAGCACGCCGGTGTCCGTCGTGACGGAGAACCAGCAGCGTTCCGGGTTTTTCGCCGCAACCCCACCTGGCTCCCAGGTCTCCTGAACGCGGGCGGCAGGCGCCGGTGCCCGGGCCGACCTGTCAAAGCGGGCCAAGTCGGCAACATTTTGAAACCAGCTGGCCAGATCGGCGAAATCATCCGGTTCCAGCGGCCGGAGCCGGTATGCGGCTGACTGGCTCTCGGGCATCGGCTGTCTCCCTTGCTTTGCTGTTATATGGTTCCGGCGCGAAGGCCCCCGGAAGCAGGTTGCCTGCCCTATATACCACACTCTTTGGCGAATTGGGCATCAGTGGCACGCGCAACTGTCAAAGGCTGCAGGCAGCACTGAAGAACCGGCTGCCAGTCTTGCACCCGGCCTCCTCTGCGGGCTGAGACCGGGCAGGAATTTAGAAGCCTGGTCTCTTTTGGGGTTGCAGCCGTGCGGCGGTATAAGTAAACCCCGCCGCAGTGGACCGATAGCTCAGCTGGATAGAGTACTTGACTACGAATCAAGGGGTCGGGGGTTCGAATCCTCCTCGGTCCGCCACTACCCTACTGTCGAATGCCAAGCAAAACTGACCTTCTTGTCCGGTTTTTGACCCAATTCCCGTTATCTGCTCACGGGGTCTGTTAGGTTTGATCTGACTTCCTTCAGGAAAATTAGGGCTGACTTGCAGATTCAATCGGCGGAGTTGCCTGTTCCTGCTGAGCCACCAGCTGCTATGAGCACAAGGCCGGATTGCTGCGGGCCCAGTCGGTCACTAGCAGCTCTAAGCGAACCTCCGGCCTGCCTCGCAGCTGGGACTGGTACTCATGCAAGTTGGGCGGAAAACGGAAGTTCGCTGCAAGTGGGCGTTGTTGCGCAACTCGTTTTGAGGACGAGCTTCCCCTTTCCGCGGCGGATTCATCCATCACACACGATCTCGGCGGTGCCGAGGGCCGAGAATCGGTTCATGAGAGCGATGCGGATGTGGATTTCGGCGGTTTGTCTGTCTGGGTCCCTCGCCATGATGCGTTCGCCGAATGCCTTGAGGCATAGCATTTTGGCCTCCACGCGACTTCGGATGTGATAACCACTCCATCGTTTCCACAGCGCCCTGCCGAAGCGTTGCGAAGCGCGCAGTATCTCG
>NZ_JBNAFX010000036.1:0-46143 GCF_049800895.1 Leisingera sp. S232
TGTTCAGTCCCGGCATCTGGTGGATCGGATCGATGATGAAACGATCTGGCTCTGAAGTCCAGATTTTGCAGATGTATTCGTAGGGCGTGAGGCCGCTGAGAGTTTTGAGTCTGCGGGCAAAGTTGTAGGCAGCCATGAAGTCGCCGAGATGTGTTCGTAACTGATCGTGGCTTTCGTAGTGGTATCGCTTCACTGTCGCCTCTTTGATCGTGCGGTTCATCCGCTCGACTTGGCCATTGGTCCACGGATGGTTCGGTTTGGTCAGGCGATGCTCGATCCCGTTGGCCTCACAGATCATGTCGAAGCGCATCTGCCGGGAGTATACTCTGTTCCGGTTTCGTGGCTGTTCGGCGAACTGGATACCGTTATCGGTCAGGATCGTATGGATGCGATAAGGGACCGCCTTGAGCAAATGTTCGAGGAATTCCCAGGCGGTCTTGCGATCTGCCTTGTCGACGAGGTGGGTGACTGCAAACTTGCTGGTCCGGTCAATGCCAACGAAAAGATACAGCTTGCCCTCCGCAGTCTGCACCTCGGCAATATCGATATGAAAAAAGCCGATGGGGTAGCGCTTGAACCTCTGCCGCTTAGGCTTGTCGCCCCCGACATCCGGCAAGCGCGAGATGCCATGCCGCTGAAGGCACCGATGCAGCGCTGACCGCGTCAGATGCGGGATCGAGGGCTGGAGCGCATAGAGGCAATCATCCAACGGCAGTAGCGTATGCCGCCGAAATGCGACGATCATGGCCTCCTCGGCTTGACTGAGAATGGTTGAGCGAGGCTCTTTCGGCCCTGTTTTGCGATCCTCAACGGTCTCGCGCTTTCGCCACTTGGCAACAGTCTTCGGGTTGATCCCGAGTTCCTTGCTCAGCGCCGCGATCGAAGCTTGCGATCGCTGTATTGCTGCTCTGACAGCGTGCGTGGTCGTGGCGCTCCCGTGACGAACTTGTCCCATAGTGCTTCCTTCCATTCCAAAGAACAGATCGCACCATCAAACCATGGGATCAAACACCTAGATAGTTCAGGTATTAAAGACGTCAAACGGAAGTTGTGCTACTAAACAGAAATTTAATGCTTCAGCCTGTTTCAATCGCTCAATCGCCCGCTCGTCGGAGACGGTATCGTAATGCCCGCAAGCGCATTCGATTTGGATAACCAGCACCAATCTTTTCCCTTTCTCAGTCACCAAGATTTCGAGCCGGCTTTTGGGTATTCCGCTGCTTAAACTGCGGTACACATTTCTCATAACTCATTGAAACTTATGAGGCGGTATTTGCGCGGGCGGTGCACCTAAATCTTTGAAAATATTGTGTCTTTTCGGTGGATTGGTAGGCCCGGCAGGATTTGAACCCGCAACCAAAGCGTTATGAGCGCTCTGCTCTAACCGTTGAGCTACAGGCCCGCCATGCGCCCTTGCTAGCAAAAATCACAGCGGCGTCAAGGGATAGGGAACTGTTCCATTGCGGGTCGGCGCAAAAGAAGAGACTTCAGCAGCAGAAAGGCAACGCCCAGCACTGCCAAGACCGTCAGCGTCCCCTTGTGGCCGCCGATCCGGCGCAGCTGCATCCTCGCGGCGGCCAGCGAACCTATGTCCGCGAGCCTACAATCCCGAAATCCATAGCTGCTGCGCGGTCCGCCACTTGGGAACGCCTTCAAACAATCCACCGGCCCCCTCTGCCGCAAATGCGGGTTCAGTCAGGCAAGTGGGCGGTCTGGGCGTGGACTCTGTCGCCTGCTTGGGCTATCGCAGGCGCGACAGATCAGCAGCGCCATTCAGGGGATAGATATGAGCGACGGCAAGAACGGCCTGACCTATGCAGATGCAGGTGTGGACATTGATGCGGGCAACGCCCTGGTTGACCGGATCAAGCCGGCCGCCAAGCGGACAAACCGTTCCGGCGTAGCCAGCGGGCTGGGCGGTTTCGGTGCATTGTTCGATCTGAAAGCCGCAGGATACAACGACCCGATTCTGGTTGGAGCGACCGATGGTGTCGGCACCAAGCTGCGGATTGCCATCGACACTGGCGTGGTGGACGGCGTTGGCATCGACCTGGTGGCGATGTGCGTGAACGATCTGGTCTGCCAGGGCGCCGAGCCGCTGTTCTTTCTGGACTATTTCGCCACCGGCAAGCTGGAAACCGAAGTTGCCGCGCGCATCATCGAAGGCATCGCCGAGGGCTGCGTGCGCTCTGGCTGCGCATTGATCGGCGGCGAGACTGCCGAGATGCCGGGCATGTATCCGGAAGGCGATTTTGACCTTGCAGGCTTTGCGGTTGGCGCCATGGAACGCGGCACCGCGCTGCCCGAAGGCGTGGCCGAGGGCGATGTGCTGCTGGGGCTGGCGTCCGATGGCGTGCACTCCAACGGCTATTCGCTGGTGCGCAAACTGGTCGAGGTGTCGGGCCTTGGCTGGGACGCGGACTGCCCGTTCGGCGAGGGCGCGCTGGGCGAAGCGCTGCTGACCCCGACACGTCTGTATGTCAAGCAGTGCCTGGCGGCTGTGCGGGCAGGGGGTGTGCATGCGCTGGCGCATATCACTGGTGGCGGTTTGACAGAGAACCTGCCGCGTGTGCTGCCTGAAGATCTGGGGGCAGACATTGACCTGGGCGCATGGGAACTGCCGCCCGTGTTCAAATGGATGGCCGCGACCGGGAATATCGCCGAAGCGGAAATGCTGAAGACCTTCAACTGCGGCATCGGCATGATCCTGTCTGTCTCGGCCGATCGTGCGGATGCTCTGACCGAAGTGCTGGCTGCAGAAGGTGAGACCGTGACCCGTCTGGGCACCGTGACCGCAGGCGCCGGCATGCGCTATTCGGGCAAGCTACTGTGAGCCAAAAGAACGTCGCCATCCTGATTTCCGGCGGCGGCTCCAACATGGTGTCGCTGCTGGAAAGCATGGCCGGGGACCACCCGGCGCGCCCCTGCCTGGTCTTGTCCAACAACGCCGATGCTGGCGGGCTGGCCAAGGCTGCGGCTGCAGGTGTCGCCACTGCTGTTGTCGACCACCGACCGTTCCATGGGGACCGGGAGGCCTTTGAAGCAGAACTGGTGAAACCCATTATCAAAGCCGGTGCCGACATTGTCTGCCTGGCTGGCTTTATGCGGGTGCTGACGGCTGGGTTCGTCTCGCAGTTCGAGGGGCGGATGCTGAATATCCACCCCTCTTTGCTGCCGAAATACAAAGGCTTGCACACCCACGCCCGAGCGCTGGAAGCCGGCGACACAGAGCATGGCTGCACCGTGCACGAAGTAACGCCGCTGTTGGATGATGGTCCTATTCTAGGGCAGGCGCGGGTGCTGGTGAAGCCAGGGGACACGCCGGATGGGCTGGCGGCCCGTGTCTTGGAGCAGGAGCACAAGCTGTATCCGGCCGTACTGCGCCGCTTTGCCGCCGGAGATAAAACACCTGTAGTGCTGGGTTAACGGGGGGCCGTCAGAGCCGCGCTGTTGCCGTGCCAGTCCAGCGGTTTTGCCTTAGAGTCAGGTGCCATCAGCGCGGGCAGGCCAAGCAGCAACAGCAACAGAACTGCCGCCAGCACCGGAATCAGTCCGCGAGACACTGTGAGGCCATGGGTTTTTGCGGGAGAAAGATCAAGTATGGTCATCAATTGTCCTCCTGTGACGGTGTGCCACCAAGCTAAGAGGATCGAATTCATAATGAAAATGAATGTTTGAGGCGTTCAGGCCAACAAATATTGAAGCTTTTTGGCACAGCTGTGCCGCCAGCCGCAACACCGCTGGCAGAATGGTCTGCGCGGCCTGGCACCTGTTTGCATTGACCGGGACAAGCGCGTATCACGGCCCAGTCCCAGCGTTAAAGAAAAAGCCGTAATTTATGAAAACTCTGACCTCTACCGATGAACTGCAGGCCTTCTGCGAAGCTGCAGCGCAGCACGAATATGTGACGGTGGATACCGAGTTTCTGCGGGAGCGTACCTATTATTCCAAGCTGTGCCTGATCCAGCTGGCCTTTGCCGGCGACGGGGAAAATGATGCGGTTCTGGTGGACCCGCTGGCTGATGGCATTTCGCTGGAGCCGCTTTACGAGCTGTTCCGCAACGAGAATGTGGTCAAAGTGTTCCACGCTGCGCGTCAGGATCTGGAAATCTTCTGGGTTGATGCACAGGTGTTCCCGAAGCCGTTGTTTGACACTCAGGTGGCGGCAATGGTTTGCGGTTTTGGTGAGCAGGCTGGCTATGAGACGCTGGTGCGCAAGATCGTCAAACAGGGTCTGGACAAAACTTCGCGCTTCACTGACTGGTCGCGCCGTCCCCTAAGCGAAGCGCAGAAAACATATGCGCTGGCGGATGTGACCCACCTGCGCAAAATCTATGAGTTTCTGGCGGCCGAGCTGAACAAAAGCGGCCGGTCTCATTGGGTGGCCGAGGAGCTGCAGGTTCTGACCGACCCGGAGACCTATGATATCAAGCCGGAAGACGCGTGGAAACGTGTAAAAACCCGCACCAATTCCGGAAAGTTCCTGGCTGTGGTGCGAGAACTGGCAGCGTTCCGCGAGATCTATGCCCAGAGCAACAACGTGCCGCGCAACCGGGTGTTCAAGGATGATGCGCTGGTGGAGCTTGCATCGACCAAACCGCGCAGCGGCGGCGAGCTGGGCGGTTCCCGCCTTCTGCTGCGCGAAGCACGTAAGGGCGCGATTGCCGAGGGTATCCTGGAGGCCGTGGCTCAAGGTGTTGCCTGCCCTGCAGACAAACACCCCAAGATGGACCGCAGCAAGGAAAAGCTGCAGGTGAATCCGGCGCTGGCAGACCTGCTGCGGGTGTTGCTGAAGGCCAAAACGGAGGCCGAAGGGGTTGCCGCCAAACTGATCGCGCCGAGCGCCGATCTGGATGCCATAGCAGCCGGAATGCGCGATGTGCCGGCTCTCAGCGGCTGGCGCCGCGAGGTCTTTGGGGCAGATGCGCTGCGGCTGTGCGAGGGCGAGATCGGCCTGGCAGCCAAGGGGCAGGATGTGATGGTTGTTGAACTGTAAACAGCTGTATCAGAAATGAAGCCAGCAAAAAAACGCCCGCACATGCGGGCGTTTTTTGTCGGCCAGCGGCCAGGGTTAGCGGCGGCGGCTTTCCCGAGCGTTTGTTTCACCATTCACCCGCACGAGCTGGATGTCCTGCAGATCCTGGTTCGACAGCGTGCGGGCTGCGTGTAGGGTGCGGCTGAATTCGCTGCCGGTGATCGTCGGCTGCTCTGGGTAGACGATGCGGAAGTCGTAAGCGAGAATGCCCTCTCCGGGCTCCTCAACCGGGCGCAGTTCCACTTGGAAGGCGCCCTGGCGCTCTGCGATACCGACCGCCCGGATGATGGCCCCTGTGGAGGTGCGTTCGATCCGGAGATCTGCAATCTGGCTCACCAGAACGCTTTTGTCCTTGGGCGGTTTCTTTGCAAAGATGCCGCGTGCGTTGCTTTCCTGTGGCAGGAGCGGATTTACGGCTTCCGTTACTTCAATTTCAGCCGGTTCAGAGCTGCCGAACCAATTGCTGGGGTTCAGTCGAGAGTCCCGCCAGCCGCATGCTGAAAGCACCAGCGCACAGGCCAATGTAAGAGCCAATGGTTTTTGCATCTGTCCCCGCCCATTCAAAATGTCTTTGCAACGGATTACCTGATTGGCCGCAGCTTGAAAAGCAGTTGAAAAGACGCGGGCAGGGGCTTAGGTGCTGATCTGCACCGGAAGCGGGTTTGAGGATAGATAAACGATGGCTGCAGCTGCCTTTGAAGAGATCGTGGAAGACTTCGAGTTCATGGAGGACTGGGAGGACCGCTACCGCCACGTGATCGACTTGGGCAAAGCCATGGAACCGCTGGACGAGGCGCTGAAGGTGCCTGCAACCAAAGTGGATGGCTGCGCCAGCCAGGTTTGGCTGCACGCGGCTGTTGAGAACGGCGTGTTCCGCTTTGACGGGGACAGCGATGCAATGATTGTGCGCGGGCTGATTGCAGTGCTACGCTGTCTTTACAATGGCCTGCCGGTGCAAGACGTGGCGGCAGTGGATGTCAAAGCTGAACTGGGGCGGCTGGGGTTGAACGAGCATCTGTCCGCACAACGCTCCAACGGCTTGCGGGCGATGATCGAGCGGGTTCGTGAAACTGCGATGGCACAGGCCTGACGCACATGGGCGAGGGGCCGGCCCCTCGCGCTCCCCGGAGTATTTTCGGAAAGATGAAGGGGCTATCCGGCCCAGTTCATCATGGCGGTTTCCAGATCGCCATATCCTGTATGGCGGTGCTCGAATTCCAGACCCATGCGGTCCGCGCATGCTTGCGCTTTTTCCATGAGTTTCGGATCGCTGATCTGCGACTGGTAGATCAGTTTGGTGTAATTGCCGAACACCATGTCCCTGAGTTCCGGGTTCTTGTCGAGACCCATAGGGCGCCAGATGAAGGCGTCGAACTGCTTGACCAAAAAGTCAGTCAGATAGAAGGCGGTGATTTCGCCTGCATCCGCATGCGCTGCGAAGGTCTCGTTGCCTTCGAAGAATGAATAGCAATGCGGGCCGGCCACCATCTCGACGCCGAGTTCGGCGCATTTGCGCTCCAGCGCGCCGCCGGTGCCGCAATCCGCGTAGACGACGAAGATCTTGTCATAGACGGCTGAATGTTTGGCTACGGCGCCATCGACCGCGTCGATGATCTGCTCCGGGTAGAGGTGCAGCTTGGCGGGAAGGCAGGTGAGATCGATGTGATCCATGCCGTTTGCGTCCTTGATGGCAAGGATCTCGCGCGCAAGTGCGCCACAGGCAATCAGCAGAATGCGGCCAGTTTTCTTTTCAGGGGCAGCCAGGCCCTGTTCGGTGAGGGATGTTTCCTCAAGCGTCCGACCGGTGGGGGGGCGGAAGGCAGCCCGCTCAGTCAAGCGGGCTGCACGTCCTTTGCGTGCCAAATCAGGCGCTCATCGAGTTGTGCTTGCGGGCAACGAAGTCCTTGGCCATTTCCACGGCCACGGCTGCGTCACGGCAGTAGCCGTCGGCGCCGATGGCCTTGCCGAACTCTTCGTTCAGCGGTGCGCCGCCAACCAGCACGATGTAGTCGTCGCGCAGGCCCTGCTCGACCATGGTGTCGATAACCACTTTCATGTAGGGCATGGTGGTGGTCAGCAGAGCGGACATGCCCAGGATGTCGGGCTTGTGCTCTTCCATGGCTTCCAGATAGTTCTCGACCGGGTTGTTGATGCCGATGTCGACGACCTCGAAACCTGCGCCTTCCATCATCATGGAAACCAGGTTCTTGCCGATGTCGTGAATGTCACCCTTGACGGTGCCGATGACCATGGAGCCCACGCGCGGCGCGCCGGTTTCGGCAAGCAGCGGCTTCAGGATGGCCATGCCGCCCTTCATCGCGTTGGCCGCCAGCAGCACTTCCGGAACGAACAGAATGCCGTCGCGGAAGTCGGCGCCGACGATGGTCATGCCGCCAACCAGCGCTTTGGTCAGAATGTCGTAGGGCGTCCAGCCGCGCTCGAGAAGGATGTTCACGCCTTCTTCGATTTCCTCTTTGAGACCATCATAGAGGTCATCAAACATCTGCTGAACAAGTTCCTCGTCATCGAGTTCAGAGAGGATGATGTCTTCTTCGTCCGACATTCGCTTAATCCTTGCTTACGGGGCGGGATGCCTCGTGTTGGCCTAGTTTTGGAACTTTTGTGACAGAATGCCGCCGCTCGACTGCATTGTTTGCGACATTGCTGTTACCCGAACCGACGTATAGGAGGAAATTCGATGATTTGGTAATGCGGATTATGCATGAAAATCATCAGTTCCGCGCATTTGTTCTTTATTTGTTCTTTTGACGGGTGCATCATGAGGCATGCTTTATCATGATGCCTCCCAACCGATGCGACGCAAAGCGCGCGCCAGTCTCAGCAATGCGACAGGCCGCTATGAAATGGCGCGGGATCCGGTTGATGACGGCTGGTTTCAGGAGCTGGATCCGGCGGTGATTCCCACCGAGGTGCGGGAGGAGGCGGCGAAATCTCTGATCAGCTACAACCGGTCGCCGGATTTGCCGTTTGACCGGTCCATCAATCCTTACCGGGGGTGTGAGCACGGTTGCATCTACTGTTTTGCCAGGCCGACCCATGCTTACCTGGGGTTGTCGCCTGGGTTGGATTTTGAAACCCGGCTGGTGGCGCGGCCCAATGCGGCTGAAGTGCTGCGCCAGGAGCTGTCGGCGCCGAAATACCGGGTGGCAACGCTGGCGCTGGGAACCAATACGGATCCCTACCAGCCCTGCGAGCGGGACTATGGAATCACCCGCGCCTGTCTTGAGCTGCTGCAGGAGTTTAACCACCCTGTGGCGATTGTGACCAAGGGTGCCATGGTCGAGCGGGATCTGGACATTCTGGCACCGATGGCTGCTAAAGGGCTGGTGCGGGTTGGAATTTCCGTGACCACCCTGGATCCGGATCTATCCCGCAGGATGGAGCCGCGCGCACCGCTTCCTGCGCGGCGTTTGGCTGCCATCCGGCGCCTGACAGAGGCAGGCGTGCCGGTGCGGGTTATGACATCGCCTGTGGTGCCGGGGCTGACAGACCATGAACTGGAAGCGCTCTTGGCTGCCGGTGCGGATGCGGGCGCCGATGCGGCCAGCTGGATCATGCTGCGGTTGCCGCGGGAAGTATCGGAGCTTTGGCAGGAGTGGCTGGCGGAACATGCGCCTGGCCGGGCTGCCAAGGTGATGGCGCGGTTGCGGGAGATGCATGGCGGGCGCGACTATGATCCGCGCTGGGGGCACCGGATGCGCGGAGAGGGGCGTTATGCCGAGGTGATCGCACAGCGGTTCCAGGCCGCCTGCAAGCGGCTGGGCCTGCAGGAGCGGAGCGCAGCGTTGCGGTGCGATTTGTTCGCCCGGCCGCCGCAGCCAGGCGATCAGTTGGCGCTTTTCTGATGTGTTCCCGATCTGCCGCTCCGGCGTTTTGTCACAGGCAGGTCATCCGCAGGGCACAAGGTGGGGGGGCATGCAATGGCTTTTGCTGCTGTCAAAGTGTGTTTTATGGGGGGCGGTGCAAGATGTGGCATTCCGCATTTGGGCCAGCAGCCGGCGCTGCGAATATGGCGGCCTCGGTCAAGGATGCGCTGACACAGAAAACGGACCCTGTGCCCGGGATCGATGGCTTCATCATCACCGGCTGGGATCGGTAAGACAAAAGAAAAACGGCGTTGCAAAATGCGTTGCAGCGCCGTTTTAAAGAATGACCATGGGAAGAAGCTGTCAGGCGCGGCGGCGTCCACGGCGTCCGCGGCGTTCATCGCCCGCAGCGGCATCTTCTCCGGTGCCGTCACTGTCGGAGGTGAACGGGCCCAGGGCTTCGACGATCTGTTCAAGCGCAGGGCGGTCACCGCGCGGGCGGCTGTCCAGCGCATCGCGCATGGAACGCAGATGTGTCGGCATGGTGCCGCAGCAGCCGCCGATGATCTTGGCACCGGAATCGCGGGCCATAACCGCATATTCGGCCATCAGCTCGGGGGTGCCGTCATAGTGGATATGGCCATCGACATATTTGGGGATGCCGGCATTGCCTTTGGAAATCACCGGGCGTTCAGTGCCTTGAGCGGCAAAGCCAAGAACGGTACGCAGAATGTCCGAGGCGCCGGTTCCGCAATTCGCGCCAAAGGCCAGCGGCGCGTTTTCGAACTCCTCAACCAGCTTAGTCAAATCTGCGGAGGTCACCCCCATCATGGTGCGCCCGGCGGTGTCAAAGCTCATGGTGCCGCACCAGGGAATATCCGCCAGCTTAAAGGCCTCAGCTGCGGCGCGAAACTCTTCAGGGGCAGAGATGGTTTCAACCCACAGCACGTCGGCGCCGCCTTCCTTCAGGGCATCAGCCTGTTCGTGGAACATTTCGACCGCCAGAGAGTGGGACATTTCGCCAACCGGTTCAAAGATTTCACCGGTCGGGCCGACAGAGCCAGCGACTGCGATCTTGCGTTCTGCCTTGTCGGCCACTTCGCGGCCAAGTTCGGCTGCGATGCGGTTCAATTCACGCACACGCCCCTGCGCATCGTGCAGTTTCAGCCGTGCCGCCGTGCCGCCAAAGCTGTTGGTCAGGAACAGGTCGCTGCCCGCATCGACAGAACCCTGGTATAAGGACAGGATTTTTTTGGGCTCATCGACATTCCACAACTCCGGCGCATCGCCGGATTGCAGCCCCATGGCGAACAGGTTGGTGCCAGTCGCCCCATCCGCCAGCAGCACGTCTTTGGTATTCAGGAGCTGTTCGAAGGTGTTTGTCATTGATCGGATTCCGTATGCGCAGGCTGGTCCGGCGCAGCGGACAGCAAATTGGTCTCCCTCCGCATTGTCACGCTGGGCCTGCCAGGGCAATTTCATTTTCTTCAACTTCATTATGAGGATGCCGACACTCTGCCGCATTGCTGCCGATAACAGCACAAAGGCGGCATGCTACCGGGCGGGAGCTGCCGTGCCGGAGGCGGAAAAGTAATGACAATTGTCAGCAGCAAGACCGGTCTGCCCAGGCGGCCCTGTGGCTTAGTCGGCTTCGCTCAGGATCTGGTCTTTGGCTGCAGCCAACAGCGCAGCGCGTTTTGCCCGGATGTCATCAGCTGAGGCTCTGCCTTGCAGTTGGCCTTCCAACTTCCGCACCACGTCCTCGTGGCCTGCTTCTTCCAGATCAGCGGCCACGATGGATCCGGCAAATGCATCTGCATCCTTTCCATCCAGGCCCAGAAGGTCCGCCGCCCAAAGGCCCAGCAGCTTGTTGCAGCGTGCCTGTGCATTGAACTGCATCTCCTCATCATGCGCGAACTTCGCTTCAAAGGCCTGTTCACGCTCGTCGAATGTCGTCATATCGCGTCCTCATGTAAGCTGTTGCACATCTCTATATGATAAGAGCCTGATCACTGTTCAGGGCAAGAAAAAATTGTGCGCAGTAAGGCCCTTGCAGTGCTGCGCAAGCCGTTTGCGCAGGAAGGGGCCGGGCTGCAGGCGCAGGAGGCCGCCGCCCTGGCCACAGGTTCTGTACAGCTGAGCCATGCAGCACGCTTGCGGCTGAGGCCCCCTTGCACTATGAGAGCGGCACATCGCAGGGCCGGATTCCCGGCATTGACCCGAAAGGTTCCCAATGGCGCGTCGCAAGAAGATTTACGAAGGCAAAGCCAAGACTTTGTATGAGGGCCCAGAGCCCGGCACCATCGTGCAGTATTTCAAGGATGACGCCACCGCCTTCAACGCCGAAAAACACGACGTGATTGAGGGCAAAGGGGTTCTGAACAACATTCTCAGCGAATTTTTCATGCTGGGACTGGGGCAAATCGGTGTGCCAACCCATTTCCTGAAGCGGTTGAACATGCGGGAGCAGCTGGTGCGCAGCTGCGAGATCGTGCCGCTGGAAGTGATCGTGCGCAACTATGCGGCGGGCAGCATCTCCAAGCGCCTTGGCATTGACGAAGGCACACAGTTGCCGCGCCCGATTGTTGAGTATTGCTACAAGGATGATGCCCTGGGTGACCCGTTGGTCACTGAAGAGCATATCGCGGCTTTCGGCTGGGCCAGCCAGCAGGACATGGATGATATCCTGAGCCTGGCGCTGCGGGTGAATGACTTTCTGTCCGGCATGTTCCTGGCTGTTGGTATCCGTCTGGTCGACTTTAAGATCGAGATCGGCCGCATCTACGATGGAGACTTCCAGCGCCTGGTGGTCGCAGATGAGATCAGCCCCGACAGCTGCCGTCTTTGGGATATCAACTCGGGCGAGAAGCTGGACAAGGACGTGTTCCGCCGGGATCTGGGCAGCCTGACGGATGCTTACAGTGAAGTTGCACGCCGTCTGGGCGTGATGCCGAACAACCCGCCGGCGCCGGGCAAGCCGACGCTGGTGAACTGAGACAGGACCCGTTGCGCCTGCCGCGCTGCGGGTCTTTGAGTATTTTTGGAAAGATGAAGCCCGGCAGGGCTTCGCCATCGAAAACCTGAGGGATGATGCGATGAAGGCACGGGTGCATGTGATGCTGAAGAACGGGGTTCTGGATCCGCAGGGCGAGGCTGTGCGCCACGCGCTGGGAGCCCTGGGCTTTGACAAGGTCGAAGGCGTCCGTCAGGGCAAGGTGATCGACCTGGATCTGTCTGAAGGTGCCACCGAGGCCGATGTGACTGCCATGTGCGAAAAGCTGCTGGCGAACACAGTGATCGAATCCTACAGCATCGAGATGGCCTGATGAAGGCGGCGGTTGTTGTTTTTCCGGGTTCGAACTGCGACCGCGATCTGGCGGTGGCGTTTGAACAGGCCGGGTTCGATGTGTCGATGGTTTGGCACAAGGACAGCGCGCTGCCCGAAGGCGTCGACATTGTTGGCGTGCCGGGCGGGTTCTCTTATGGTGACTACCTGCGCTGCGGCGCCATCGCGGCACAGTCCCCGATCTGCAAGGCAGTCATCGAGCACGCAGACCGCGGCGGCTATGCCATTGGCGTCTGCAACGGCTTTCAGATTCTGACCGAAACCGGCGTGCTGCCGGGCGCACTGCTGCGCAATGCGGGGTTGAAATACATCTGCCGCACGGTAGACCTGAAAGTGACGACATCCGATAGCGTGTTCACTCAAGGTTATAACGCCGGCGATGTGATCGGGGTGCCGATTGCCCACCACGATGGCAACTATTTTGCTGATGCAGAAACCGTCAAGGCGCTGCAGGATCAGGACCGGGTGGCCTTCACCTATGAAGATAATCCCAATGGTTCGATGGCTGACATTGCGGGCATCCTGTCCGAAAACCGCCGTGTTCTCGGCATGATGCCGCATCCGGAGCGCGCGGCCGACGAAGGGCATGGCGGCACAGATGGAACGGCCATGTTCCGCGCATTGGCGGGCATGGTCACGGCAGCCTGACTTGAGAAGCCGGGGCGGGCGCAATAGGTATTGTTTATGACCGCCCCGCGCTTTGACCTGACTGCAAAGAAACCCAAGACCGGCTCGCGCACGATCTCGTGGCGCGCAAGGCTGGCGCTTGTGCTGTTCATGGCGGCAGCTGCGGTCACCGTCTGGACCACCAACCGGGCGCTGACCCATAGATTTACAGAAAGCACCCGCAACCGGGCCGAGCTGCGGCTGGCGTTGTATTCGGGCAATCTTCTGAGTGAGCTGCGCCAGCACGCCATCGTGCCGCAGTTGCTGGCGCGAGATCAGACGCTGATCTCAGCGCTGCAATCCAATGATTTTTCCCTGTCCACGCAGCGGCTGATTTCATTCGTGGATGAAATCGGCGCCGCTTCGATCATGTTGTTGGCACGGGACGGGCGCACGGTGGCGGCTACCGACCGCAACCGGCTGGGCGAAAACCATCGCAATGCCGCATATTTTGTCGATGCGGTGCGGGCCAAGTCGACTGTGTTCTCTGTGATCGCGCGCGAAGTCGGCGGCTACCGGTTCACCTATTCGCGGCGGATTGTGGATGTCACCGGTGTGCTGGGGGCGATTGTTGTCGAAGTGGACCTGCAGAAGTTTGAACGCGCCTGGGCGGGAATTTCCGACGCGGTTCTGGTGACGGACAGCACCGGTAATATCATCCTGGCGACCGAAGCGCGCTGGCGCGGGCTGCAGGAGGGCGACGCGCTGACCTTGCAGACTCCCGAAGGCGCGATCCAGCGGGCAATCCGTGCCACCACCGACTGGACCGCGCTGCCGCCGGACGCCTATCTGCAAGGCGAGGCCGTGATGCGGCTGGAAACGCGGGTGCCGTTCCAGGGCTGGCGTATGGCGTCATTCACCACCTACGCCTCGGTGCGCGAACGGGTGAACGCGGTGCTTGCACTGGAAATCATGGGATTCGCCATTCTTCTGGCGCTGGCCTTCTATGCGCTCAGCCGGAAAACCGCGCTGCGCATGGCGCTGTTTCAGCGCGAGTCGGCAGAGCTCCGCGTATTGAACGTTCGCCTGCAGCGAGAAATCGCCGAGCGGGAACGGATGCAAAAGACCCTCGCGGTGGCGGAACAAAGCCTGGCGCAAAGCTCGAAACTGGCTGCTCTGGGCGAAATGTCGGCGGCTGTCAGTCATGAATTGAATCAGCCGCTTGCGGCGATGAAAACCTATCTGGCCGGCGCCCGGCTGCTGCTCAATCGCAACCGTCCGGATGAAGCACTGGCCTCCTTTGGCCGCATTGATGATCTGATTGAGAGAATGGGCGCCATCACCCGCCAGCTGAAGTCTTATGCGCGCAAGGGCGGCGATGCGTTCAGCCCTGTAAACTTGGGTGATGCGCTGGCTTCCAGCCTGTCGATGATGGAGCCGCAGCTGCGTCAGCGGCATGTGAAAATCACCCGGATATTGCCGGAAGAACCTGTTATGGTGATGGGCGACCGGATGCGGCTGGAACAGGTTATGGTCAACCTCTTGCGCAACGCGCTGGACGCCACCAAATCGGTGGCCGACCCGGAGGTGGAAATCCTGCTGGCCGCCGGTGAGACCGCGACCCTTTCGGTGCGCGACAACGGGGGTGGGATCAAGGACTTCGATGAACTGTTCGAGCCTTTTTACACCACCAAGCAGCCCGGCGACGGGGTGGGTTTGGGGCTTGCCATCTCCTCGGGGATCGTCAACGACCTTGGGGGACGGCTGACCGCCCGCAATGGCCAGAGCGGCGGCGCGGTCTTTGAGATGCAATTGCCGGTCCTGGCGGACGGCATCGAGGCGGCGGAGTGACCGCAGCCCGCAAGAGTTAGGAGAGGACGCGGATGGCACAGGCTATGAAAATCGCGATCGTCGATGATGAACAGGATATGCGGCAGTCGATCAGCCAGTGGCTGGCGCTGTCAGGCTATGACACCGAAACCTTTTCCAGCGCCGAAGAGGCGCTCAAGGTGCTTGGACCGGAATATCCGGGGATCGTGATTTCAGACATCAAGATGCCCGGCATGGACGGCATGCAGTTTCTGAAAAAGCTGATGGGCAGCGACTCTGCGCTGCCGGTGATCATGATCACTGGCCATGGCGATGTGCCGATGGCGGTTGAGGCGATGCGCGTCGGCGCTTTCGATTTCCTGGAGAAACCCTTTAACCCGGACCGCATGTCAGAGCTGGCCAAACGCGCCACTGGCGCCCGCCGCCTGACGCTGGACAATCGGGCGCTGCGGCGCGAGCTGTCCGACGGCGGCCAGATCATGAAAAAGTTGATCGGTCAGAGCCCGGTGATGGAGCGTCTGCGCGAAGATATCCTCGACTTGGGGCAGGCTGATGGCCATGTTCTGATCGACGGTGAGACCGGCACTGGCAAGACGCTGGTGGCCCATGCGCTGCATGCGGTTGGCAGCCGGGCGGGCAAGAAATTCGTGCTGATCTCCTGCGCCGCACTGGAGGAGGAAGCCCTGGCCAAACGATTGTTCGGCCCGATGCAGCCGGAAGACAGCATGCTGCCTGCGATCGAGGAAGCCCGCGGCGGCACCTTGGTTCTGGAAGACATCGATGCGCTGTCCGAAAGCCTGCAGGCCAAGCTGCTGAGCGTGATCAACGAGCAGGGCACTCCGGCAGAGACCCGGATTGTCGCCATCTCGAACCTGCAGGAAGCAGGCAAGACCTGCGAGGACGCGCTGCGCCCGGACCTGTTCTACCGCCTGGCGGCCTTGCGCATCACTGTGCCGCCGCTGCGTCAGCGGGGCGAGGATATTCTGACGCTGTTTACCCGGCTTTCCGAGCAGTTCTCCGAGGAATACGGCTGTGACGCACCGCAGGTGAGCGCGCAGGAGGCCGCCCAGCTGCTGCAGGCCCCCTGGCCGGGCAATGTGCGCCAGTTGATCAACATTGCCGAGCGTGCGGTGCTTCAGTCGCGCCGCGGCTCAGGCACCATCGCCTCGCTTTTGATGTCCGATCACGAAGAGATGCAGCCGGTGATGACCACAGAAGGCAAGCCGCTGAAGGAATATGTGGAAGCCTTTGAACGCATGTTGATCGACAACACCATGCGCCGCCACAAGGGCTCAATCGCCAGCGTGATGGATGAGCTGTGCCTGCCGCGCCGGACGCTGAACGAGAAGATGGCCAAATACGGCCTGCAGCGCTCAGATTATCTGGCCTGAGCCTGATGGCTTTGCGCTCCGGCGCGCCCTGCAGCGGGAAACCCGCCTGAACAGCGTGCCAGAGCCTGCATCATTTTCGGGTCCTGCCTGAAATTATAACCTGAAATTAACAGCTTGCCTGCTACAGGCGAGCTGTTTGCATTTTAAGGCACTGCAGAGTCGAATGGCCATTGTCATTACCTATCCACAGGCCTTATGCTGACCAAACGGGCCGGAAACCGGCATTTGGTTTCGCCCGTTCTGATGAGTTTCGCTGGTTTTGGCTTTTGTCCGGCACGATCCGAGAAAGCTGCAGCCAGGCCGATTGGCCCTCTGAACCAGGGGGCAGTTTAGCGCCCAAACCGGTCTCTATCTGGTGAAGGGATAATAGGGTAGGCCCGGGATACACCCGCCTGCCGGAGAAGAACCGCGATGACGCGCGCGAGAGCGATGAGCACTGAGGCAGGAAGGCCGGGCGTGAAACCCGGGACCACCTGCTGCGTCCCAGGGACCACCTGCTGCACCGCGCCGTCCAAGATCGCCCTGACAAGACACCACCCGAAACGCGCGCGGCCGCCTGGAAGCAGAGAGCTTGCGGGCGCACAGGGCAGGTGCACCAAGGAAACATGGCTAAGAAAATGCTTATCGATGCCACCCACGCGGAAGAAACCCGCGTTGTGGTGGTCGACGGAAACAAGGTTGAGGAATTTGACTTTGAATCCGAAAACAAACGCCAGCTTGCTGGCAATATCTACCTTGCAAAAGTAACCCGCGTCGAACCGTCTTTGCAGGCGGCCTTTGTGGACTATGGCGGCAACCGCCATGGCTTCTTGGCGTTTTCGGAAATCCACCCGGATTATTACCAGATCCCGGTTGCCGACCGTGAAGCGCTGATGGAAGAAGAGCGCGCCTATGCCGAGGCGATGCGTGCCCGCGACGAGGAAGAAGAGACCAAACCGGCCAAGCCGAAACGGGCCCGCCGGTCCAAATCTTCGGCCAAAGCGGCCAAGGCAACATCAGATGATGTGGTCGAGACCAAGGAAGTCGAAGCTGCGGATGGCCAGCCGGCAGAAATTGCCGGAATGGAAACCATTGACCTGACCGACAGCACCGAAGCCACCGGTGATCCGGCAGCGGATCTGGCAGAAGTTCCTGAGGGATCTTCGCCGATGGAGACTGTGGCAGAGACACCGGTGGAAGAACCGGAAGAGACAGAAGCTCCTGCCAAGGCGGCGGAAGTCGAAGCTGCAGACGCGCCTGCTGAAGCCGACGCATCAGAGGCCGACGCCGAAGACGTCGCCGCTCCTGCGCAAGACGTTGCTGCTGATGCAGAAACCGAAAGCGCGGAACAGGCCGAAGCAAGTGCTTCTGAAACCAGCGAAACTGCGGCTGATGAAACTGCGGACGCTGAAGCTTCTGCGCCATCGGGTGACAGCGACGATGGCGACGACGACGACAGCGATGTCGCGCGCCGCGCCGATGCCACCTCCAAGGATGAAAACATCGAGTCGGTTGCTGACGAAGATGACAGCGACGACATCCGCCCGCCGCGCAAACCGCGCCCGCGCCGCTACAAGATCCAGGAAGTCATCAAGGTCCGCCAGGTCCTGTTGGTGCAGGTCGTCAAGGAAGAGCGCGGCAACAAGGGCGCAGCCCTGACCACTTATCTTTCGCTGGCAGGCCGTTACTGCGTGCTGATGCCGAACACCGCTCGTGGGGGCGGTATTTCCCGCAAGATCACCAACGCTGCGGACCGCAAGAAGCTGAAGGATATCGCAACCGAGCTGGACGTTCCGACCGGCGCGGGCCTGATTGTGCGGACTGCCGGTGCCAAACGCACAAAGTCCGAGATCAAACGCGACTATGAATACCTGCAGCGCATGTGGGAACAGATCCGCGAGCTGACTCTGCAATCCATTGCACCGGCAAAGATCTATGAAGAGGGCGACCTGATCAAACGCTCGATCCGCGATCTTTATAGCCGCGAGATCGACGAGGTGCTGGTGGAAGGCGACCGCGGTTACCGCATCGCCAAGGACTTCATGAAAATGATCATGCCGTCCCACGCAAAGAATGTGAAACACTACCAGGAAGCGCTGCCGCTGTTTGCACGCTTTCAGGTCGAAAGCTACCTGGCAGGCATGTTCAACCCGACCGTGCAGCTGAAGTCCGGCGGCTACATCGTGATTGGTGTGACCGAAGCGCTGGTGGCCATTGACGTAAACTCTGGCCGGGCCACCAAACAGGGTTCGATCGAGGAAACCGCGCTCAACACCAACCTGGAAGCCGCTGAAGAAGTGGCGCGCCAGCTGCGTCTGCGCGACCTTGCCGGTCTGATCGTCATCGATTTCATCGATATGGACGAGCGCAAGAACAACGCCGCCGTTGAAAAGCGGATGAAGGACAAGCTGAAGACCGACCGCGCCCGCATTCAGGTGGGCCGCATCTCGGGCTTTGGCCTGATGGAAATGTCGCGTCAGCGCCTGCGCCCCGGCATGATCGAGGCGACCACGGCGCCCTGTGCCCATTGCCACGGCACCGGCCTGATCCGCTCGGACGATTCAATGGCGCTGTCGATCCTGCGCCAGATCGAGGAAGAGGGCACCCGCCGCCGCTCCCGCGAAGTGCTGGTACGCTGCCCGGTCTCCATCGCCAATTTCCTGATGAACCAGAAGCGCGAGCATATCGCCCAGATCGAGGCGCGTTATGGCCTGTCCGTGCGCATCGAAGGTGACGCGCATCTGGTCAGCCCGGACTTCGTTCTGGAGAAATTCAAGACCGCTTCGCGTACCATCCCGGTGGCGACTGCGCCGGTGGTTTCTGTGGATACGTCGATCATGGATCAGGTGGACGCAGAGGAAGCCAGCCAGGACGAGGAAGAGACCGCTGTTGTTGCAGAGGTTGAAACCCCAGCTGAGGAGGCCGCGCAGGACGATAAGCCGAAGCGTAAGCGCCGTCGTCGGCGCCGTCGGAAGGGCGGCAATGGTGAGCAGTCTCAGAACGGTGAGACCGGCGAGACCAGTGAGAGCGGTGACGAGACATCTGATGATCAGAAGCAGACCAAGGAAGAGGCTGCCGAGCCATCCGAGGCCGCTGCTGAAGGCGAGGACGCGCCTGCGGAAGAGGTGAAGGAGAAGAAACGCTCGCGCACCCGTACCCGTTCGCGCAAGCCGAAGGCCAAGCCTGCGGAGACAGAAGCCGCTACCGGTGAAGACGCCGCAGCCGCAGAGGCCGCAACCCAAGAGGCCGTGTCGACTGAACCTTCTGAGGAACCAGCCGCAGCTGCTGATGCCGCTGAAGCGCCAGTGACAGAGGCCGCAGAAGTTGCATCGGGATCCGTTGCTGCATCTGAGGTCACCAAAGAGGCCGAAGCGGCAACTGTGCAAGAGGAGGCCCCGGTGCAGCTGGAAGCTCCTGCAGAGGCTGAAGGCGCCTCTGAAGAGAGCGCAGAAGAAGCTGCCGAGGCAGTGTCTGAGGTCAAAGCAGAGCCCGTCGCTGATGAAGCCGATGCGCCCGCCGCTGACGAACCTGTCGCTGACGAACCTGTCACAGAGGAGCCTGTCACAGAGGAGGCAGCATCTGCTGAACCTGCTGCGGTACCGCAGGAAAAGCAGCCTGAGCCTGAGCCTGCGCTGGCCGCTGCTGAAGCACAGCCGGAACCGGCTGCCCCGCCCAAGCCCAAGCGCCGCGGCTGGTGGTCGATGGGCGGCTGAAGCCGATAGACAAGTTAAGAAAAAGGCAGGCCGTTGGGCCTGCCTTTTTCTTTGCGCGCTGCGTCTGCGCTGAAATTGATAACCTGGCTTGCTACAGCCGTTTCCCGGCACAGGAAAAGCTTCGCAAAACATGTGTTTCCCGAGCCGGAATTCGCAATAACCTCCGACCGTCCCGCAGCACGAGGAGTCCGGCTCTGCTTGTGGTCAGCTACCCTTGCGGATCAGATAGATCTGGTGGCCCGCGCCGTCGCTGTGGCCTAAAAATTCATGACCGGCCTCATGGCAGAAATGCGGCACATCAATCACGGCCGCAGGATCATCCGCCAACAGTTCCAGAATCTGGCCGGGTTGCAGCGATTTCAGCCGCTTGCGGGCCTTTAGGACGGGCAGGGGGCACAGCAGCCCGATGGCATCCAGTGTCTCTTTGATCTCGCTCATGGTTTCCAGATAATCGGGATGTTTCATGCTGTCCACAAGGTTGTGACCAGCCGTCCCCGTGACGTTGGTCCGAAGCTGGCATAAGTGTTGGGACATGTTTGGAATCGAGATCATAGACGCAGGGCTTCTCCCTGCCATGTTGGTGGCGCTGCTGGGCGGCGTGATCAGCTTTCTGTCACCCTGCGTCCTGCCGATCGTGCCGCCTTATCTGGCTTATATGAGCGGCGTCACCATCGGCGAGATGCAAGGCACCGCTGCGGCCCGCCGCAAGGCGACCATCGCGGCATTGTTCTTTGTGATGGGGCTGTCCACAGTGTTTCTGCTGCTGGGGTTCACGGCCTCGGCCTTTGGCGCATTTGTACTGAAAAATCAGGAGCTTTTTGCCCAGATCTCAGGTGTTGTGGTCATTGTCTTCGGGCTGCACTTTCTGTCGGTTTTTCGCATTCCGCTGTTGGATCGCGAGGCCCGGATGGAGGCAGGCGAATCCGGCGGCTCTGCCTTGGGCGCATATGTGCTGGGCCTTGCTTTTGCCTTTGGCTGGACGCCCTGCATCGGCCCGCAGTTGGGTGCGATCCTGTCTCTGGCGGCCTCTGAGGCCTCGGTCAGCCGTGGCACCATTCTGCTGGGCGTCTATGCCGCCGGTCTGGGCATTCCGTTCCTGCTGGCTGCCATGTTCCTCAACCGGTCAATGACGCTGATGAACAAGATGAAGCGCCACATGGGGATGATCGAAAAGGTGATGGGCGGCCTGCTGCTGGTTGTCGGCATCATGCTGGTCACCGGATTGTTCACCACTTTCTCCTGGTGGTTGTTGGAGACTTTCCCGGCGCTGGCAGCGCTAGGGTAACACGCAACGATGCAAAGGGGCCGCAAGGCCTCTTTTTTCGGTAGCTTCCCGGCCTTACTCTTGCCGGATTGCACTGCTATTCTGACGGCAGAAAGGCAGAGCAGGTCAGCGTGGATCAAACCGGTTCCAAACAACAAAAGGTGCGCAGGCGGCGGGTGTTTTACATCCCCGGCTATGATCCGATTCATCCGCGCCGATACCGCGAGCTGTACCGCAAGGAAGGGGCCGAGCAGGCCATGATTTCCGGCTACAGCCTTGCTCTGGCCGCGAAACGGACCAGGGGTCCCTACGGCTGGCATGCCACCGCAGAGATGGACGGGATGCGGGTGGAAACTGACCTCGAGGTGCTGGTCTGGTCCGATATCGTCCGCGGCAGTATGGAGGCCACGATTCCCGGCACCTACTGGCAGCTGCTGCGGACCGCTTGGATCTATATCTCTTCCGGTGCATTGCGGCGGCTGATGCGGCTTCGCAAGGGACCGGTGATAGCGGCACTTTACCCGGTCGGCATGCTGCTGGTGCAGGCGATTCTGGCGCTGCTTCTGGCCTGGGGCGTGGCGCAGGCTTTGGGCCTGCTGGCCGGTCTCGCTGGGCTGGGCGGTTCCCTTGCAGCGCTCCTGTGCAGCGTGCCGGGGCTGGGGGCAGGATATGCGCTGCTGCACTGGTTCAAAAAACGCGACGGCAAGTTTTTTGCGTATTATCTGATGCATGACTACGCACATACGGCGGCCCACCATGGGGAGATGGCGCCGGAGCTGGAGGTCCGGATGCGTCGGTTCCGTGAGCTGATCTCTGAGGCCCTGCAAGACAAGGAACTGGACGAGGTGCTGGTCGTTGGCCATTCCTCTGGTGCGCATCTGGGGGTGTCTGTCCTTGCGGATCTGATCCGCGCAGGGCTGCCCGCAGACCGGCCGGTTTTGGGATTTCTGAGCCTGGGTCAGGTCGTGCCAATGGTGTCATTTCTGCCGCGGGCTTTGCGGTTGCGAACCGATCTGCAATACCTCTGTCAGCGAGAGGAACTTGCCTGGGTGGACGTAACCGCCCCCGGTGATGGCTGTGCCTTTGCACTTTGCGATCCTGTGGCCGTCAGCGGCGTTGCACCAAAAGGCAAGCGCTGGCCGCTGGTGATCTCTGCCGCCTTCACCCAGACCCTCAGCCCGGAGCGGTGGCGGCAGCTGCGCTGGCGGTTCTTCCGGCTGCATTTTCAGTACCTATGCGCCTTTGACCGGCCTGGCGACTATGACTATTTCCGCATCACCGCCGGGCCGCTGACGCTGGCTGACCGCTACAGGGACCGCAATCCGTCCCGCTCCCGGATCGACCTGCCAATTTCCAAATTCACGTCGGTGGCCGCAGAATGAGCCACCCAATGCCGCCGAAACCGCCCGCGCGACCAGAGCGGGTCTCGCTTTGGCGTTATGCAAAGCTGTTTCGCCAGGACATTCTTTCCGCCCAGCCGGCCAAGCTGTACCGTGCCTGGATGGCTGAGTTCCGCACGCCGTTTTTTCGCTCTTTTCTGGTCAATCAGCCGGATCTGGTGAAACTGCTGCTAAAGGAGCGCCCGGACGACTTTCCGAAATCCGACCGTATCGCAGAAGGGCTCAGGCCGCTGCTGGGAAATTCGGTTTTCCTGACCAACGGCGACGACTGGAAGCGTCAGCGGCGGATTATTGATCCGGCTTTTGAGGGCGGGCGTTTGAAAGATGCTTACCCGGCCATGCGGGCCGCAGCAAAGGCCGCTGTTGCGCGTCTGGAGGGGCGCCGGGGGCCTGTCGAAATTGAAGAAGAAACATCGCATGCGGCAGCGGATGTGATTTTTCGCACGCTGTTTTCAATCCCGATCGAGCATGAGGTGGCAGGAAAGGTCTTTTCCGGCTTTCGGGATTATCAGCGCAGCCAGCCGTTGCTGAATTTGGCGGCCTTTGTGCCGCTGCCGCGCTGGATGCCGCGGTTTTTCCGCCGCGGCACCCGCAGGAATGCCGCGGAAATCCGGGCGCTGATCGCACAGCTGACGGCTGAACGCATGGCGGCCATCGGGGCAGGGCAGGCGCCGGACGATCTGGCGACCAAGATCATGACCACCCGGGACCCGGAAACCGGCAGCACCTTTGATGCGGCCGAGATGGTGGACCAGGTGGCGATTTTCTTTCTTGCCGGCCATGAAACCAGCGCCTCTGCTCTGGCCTGGTCGCTGTATCTGATGGCGCTTTACCCGGAGTGGCAGGAGAAGCTGGCCGCAGAGGCGGATGCGCTGGAGGATGAGAGTTTTGCCGCAGTTTCAAAGCTGAAGGTCAGCCGTGATGTGTTCCGCGAGACCCTGCGGCTTTACCCGCCTGTTCCGATGATGGTGCGCCAGGCCGCCGGTCCGGAACAGTTGCGAAACCGGCGCGTTCCCAAAGGGTCGCAAATGGTTCTGAGCCCCTGGCATTTGCACCGGCATGAGCGGTTGTGGGACAATCCCGATGGCTTTGATCCGGGCCGGTGGCAGAGGGAGAATGGCAAGCAGTGCCAGCGCGATGCATTTATCCCGTTTTCGGCGGGTGCGCGTGTGTGCACCGGGGCGGGTTTTGCGATGGTGGAAGGTCCGCTGCTGCTGTCAACGATCCTGCGCCGGTTCCGGGTTGAACCCGTCGCGGACAGGGCACCTGTGCCAGTGGCGCATCTGACTGTACGGTCAAAAAACGGGATCTGGCTGCAGCTGTCGCCCAGGTAGCCGCGAAAATGCGATATTGCGCAGTGTTTTTATGGTGCCGGGATGTGGTCACTGCGCTTTTAACCGCCGCAGTACAAACAGTCGGATTGCAGAGGCCAGCCCGCAGTCTCCGCCGCGGCTGTCATCAATCTCGGCGGCCAACTCGTTGATCGCCCGCCCGTCCTGCGCTGCGATCTCGCGGAAGGCATGCCAAAAGTCATCCTCCAGCGAAACTGACGTGCGGTGTCCACGCAGCGTCAGTGAGTGCTTCTTGGGGCGGGCGTTCATTCGTCGCGCTTATGGTCGTCCAGCCGCCGGACGTCTTGCGCATTGCGCGCCTTGTCCAAATCCTTCTCTGCCTTGGTCCGGCCGAAGGTCACGGCATTTTCGTCAGCGCGGGCCTTCTTTTCGGCCCGCGCTTTTTCTTTTTTGTACCGGTTCAGGTTGACCGGCTTTGCCATCAGTCTTTTGGTCCGATCATCTGCTCCGGGCGGACCACGGCATCAAAGGTGGCCTCATCGACAAAGCCAAGGGCGATGGCTTCCTCCTTCAGAGTGGTGCCGTTTTTGTGGGCGGTCTTGGCAACCTTGGTGGCATTGTCATAGCCGATGGTCGGCGCCAACGCGGTGACCAGCATCAGGCTTTCGTTCATCAGCTTGTCGATGCGCGGCTCATTGGCCTGGATGCCGTTCAGCATCCGCGCGGTAAAGCTGTCCGCCGCATCGCCCAGCAGCTGGATCGACTGCAAGAGGTTATAGGACATCATCGGGTTGTAGACGTTCAGCTCGAAATGGCCTTGGGAGCCTGCGAACTTGATTGCTGCGTCGTTGCCCATCACATGGGCGGCCACCTGGGTCAGGGCTTCGGCCTGGGTCGGGTTCACCTTGCCCGGCATGATCGAGGAGCCGGGCTCATTCTCCGGCAGAATCAGTTCGCCCAGACCCGAACGCGGGCCGGAGCCGAGGAAGCGGATGTCGTTGGCGATCTTGTAGCAGCTGCCCGCAATGGTCGCGAGCGCGCCGGACAGGAACACCATGGCGTCATGCGCAGCCAGGGCTTCGAATTTGTTGGGCGCGGTGACAAAGGGAAGACCGGTGATTTCGGCCATATTGGCGGCAACCTTCTCGCCCCAGCCTTTCTGGGTGTTCAGGCCGGTGCCGACGGCGGTGCCGCCCTGTGCCAGCTCATAGATGCCGGGCATGGCTGCTTCGACACGGGACAGGCCCTGACGGATCTGATGCGCATAGCCGCCGAATTCCTGGCCCAGCGTCAGCGGGGTCGCGTCCTGGGTGTGGGTGCGGCCGATCTTGATAATGTCCTTGAACTCTTCCGACTTGGCCTCCAGCCCTTCGGCCAGTTTTGTCAGACCCGGCACCAGCACGTCGCGCACCATCATGGCGGTGGCGATATGCATCGCGGTGGGGAAAGTGTCGTTAGAGGACTGGCCCATGTTGCAATGGTCGTTCGGGTGCACCGGGTCCTTGGAGCCGATGACGCCGCCGAGGATCTCAATCGCGCGGTTGGCGATCACCTCGTTGGAGTTCATGTTGGACTGGGTACCGGAACCGGTCTGCCAGACCACCAGCGGGAAGTTGTCGTCAAACTTGCCGGCCACCACTTCGCTGGCCGCTTGGATGACGGCGTCGCCGATCCGGGAGTCCAGCTTGCCCGAGTCCTTGTTGGCCATGGCGCAGGCCTGCTTGATCACGCCGAGCGCGCGCACGATGGCAACCGGCTGTTTTTCCCAGCCGATCGGGAAATTCATGATCGACCGCTGGGTCTGCGCGCCCCAATATTTGTTGGAAGGGACCTCAAGCGGGCCAAAGCTGTCGGTTTCGGTGCGGGTCTCGGACATCCGTCGCCTCTCTCTGTTGTATGCGGTTGTATGCCGTTTAGCCGGTGTGTGAATGCGGCGCAATCAGCCAGTCGCGCGCAGCATAGCCAATCGCACGGTCAGGTATAGTGCCGTTTTGCCACAATCGCGTGGAGGCCATTGTCTGTTCATGTGCTATTGTTACATTGCGGGACGGGGACAAAGTATCCGGGAAGGAAATCAACGTGCTGATCCGTTTGCAAGCCATGCGTAATCTTCAAATGGCCATTGCGCCTGCGCTGGCGGCTGCCGCTTTGCTGATGTTGCCCTTGCAGGCGCGTGCCGATGTTTCGCGTTTTGCCGGCGAATACCGCGGCAGTGTCGATATCGTCAGAGCCGATGGCGACATCGACCCCCGGGATATGAGCGTGAAAATCCAGGAAACCCGCGAGGGCTTTGTTGTGAGCTGGACCGCGACCACGGAAAAAGATGACGGCCGCAAGAAAACAAAGAGCTATGAGGTCGAGTTTGTGCCGAGCGAGCGAAACGGTGTTTTCGCGGCTGCGATGACCCGCAATGTGTTCGGTCATGCGGTGCCGCTCAACCCGATGGAGGGCGAGCCCTTTGTCTGGGGGCGGGTCACCAACGGCACGCTGACCGTGTTTTCGCTTTTTATCCATCCCAACGGCGACTACGAGATGCAGCAGTATGACCGGACACTGGCCGATGGCGGGCTTGATCTGGTCTATATCTCGCGTCTGAATGGCGAGCCGAAACGTCGGCTGGAGACGTTTCTGGCCCGGCAATAGCGCAGGGCAGGTCTTGCCTCTCTTTGCCAGCGGCCTGAACAGGCAAAGAAAAGGCGGCCTGTTCAGGCCGCCCCTGCCAATCTCAGGTGAAATTGCGGATTACTTCCGGAAGCTGTCCAGCGACACCACATCCGCGTCCTTTTTGGCCTCTGCGGGAGCTTCTTCGCTTTCCGCCTCTTCGTCGTCGGTTTCCGGGGCATAGCCTTCGGCTTCTTCCTCGGCGCTTTCAAAGCGCAGGCCGAACTCCACGGAGGGATCCACGAAAGTACGGATGGCGTCATAGGGGATATAAAGCGGTTCAGGGGAATCGCCGAAGTTCAGCGTCACGGCAAACCCATCTTCTTCGACGGTCAGATTGTCGAACCAATGCTGCATGACCACGGTCATTTCGCCGGGATAACGGTCTGACAGCCAGTCGGCAATTTCCACGTCGGGATGGTCCGTGTCGAAGGTGATGAAAAAGTGATGGTTGCCGGGCAAACCATTATCGGAGACGTCCTGCAGCACGGTCCGGATCAGGCCGCGCATGGCTGAGTGCATCAGGTTGCCATAGTCGATTTCACGGGACATGCAGTCACCCTTTGTTCATTTGCTATTCAGCATAGGAGATTCTGCTGGAAACAAAAGAGCAGCCTTGATGACAGTGCAATAAAATTTTGTGTCTCGGCAGGTAGGCGATGCGGCGCAGTCAGCTGATTGCAAACGGGAATTCAGCTATGGCAAGACCTGCCGCTGCCATCACTGCTAGCAGGAACAGCATATTACCACGCACTGCCCAGGCAGCCAGCGGCGCCAGCAGAACCAGCAGCACAGCCGGTGTGTTCATGCTGCTCCAGACCGGAGTGGGAACCTGCAGGAGGCCAGCCTCGAAGAGCTTTGTGTCTGCAAAAGCCACATGCATCAGGAACCACACCGACAGGTTCAATATCACACCGGCGACAGTGGCGGTGACTGCTTTCAGCGCCATGCCGAGGCGCGGATGTGTTGCAATGCGCTCCACATAGGGCGCGGCGGCGAAGATCCACAGGAAGCAGGGCATGAAAGTGGCCCAAAGCGCCACCGCGCCCGCTGCGAAGAACAGCCCGAATCCACCCTCCTGCAATCCAGACAACATGGCGACGAACTGGGTGACCAGAATCAGCGGCCCCGGTGTGGTTTCCGCCAGACCCAGCGCATCGATCATTTGGCCTGCGCTGATCCAGCCGAATTGAGTGACAACGGTCTGGCTGATATACGCCAGCACGGCATAGGCGCCGCCAAAGGTCACCACTGCCAGCTTGGAGAAAAACCAGCCAATGTCTGCCAGGAACGCTGCGCCAAAAAGGCTTAGGGCAATCAATGGCAGCAGCCACAAGGCGCCCCAGACCATGATTGTGCGCAATGTGCTGCCATTGTGCACAGCCGGGCTGTGGGCCGCTGCGGCAGCACTGGCATCCTTGCGCATCAGGCCAATGCAGGCCGCGGCCAGCACCACCAGCGGAAACGGCAGGTTCAGCAGGAAAAGCGCCGCAAATCCGCCGCCGGCCAGGCCCCAGTCAAGCGGGTGCTTCAACGCCTTGCCTGCAAGCCGCCGCAGGGCTTGCAGGATGATGACAACCACGGCCGCTTTCACCCCGAGAAAGGCCGACTGGACTGCGGGCAACGTGCCGTATTGTGCATAAAGCCAGACCAGCGCAACAATCACCGCGGCACCAGGCAGTACAAACAGCAGGCCGGCCAGAAGCCCGCCAGCGGTGCCACGCATCCGCCAGCCGGTATAGGTCGCCAGCTGCATCGCCTCTGGCCCGGGCAGGAGCATGCAGAAGGAGAGGCCGCGCAGGAAACTTTCGTCACTCAGCCAGGGGCGATCCTCGACCAGTTCCTTGTGCATAACCGCAATTTGCGCGGCGGGGCCGCCGAAACTCAGCACGCCAATGCGTCCGAAGACACGGAACATCTCGGTCCAGTTCGGGGGGGTCATGATGTGCGCTCCGCAGACTGGTCGTGGCACCTGCCGTGGCCATCATGGTCCCAGCGGTAAAGCGCGTCATATGATGTCATGCCTGCCTCAAGCCGTTGATGGTCATCCTTGAACCGGCGCGACAGACCAACCGGGAGTGCGAGACGTCCCCGCTGTCTTGGCCAGCCGGATCATGCCGGATTGTGTCGGCGCCTCGCACGGCCCGGGCCAGACTGTCAAGCGCCGCTGTTCTGTGGTTTAAGTCAACCTGCATGATGCCAAAGATGCCATGCCCGCCGCGGTGCGGCCAGAGCAGGGGCCCGACGTCAATCAGCGTGGCAACGCCCCCTTCAGCAACGCTTGCAGTGTCCGAGGGGGGCAAACAGGCGCCATGCTTTTGCATCGACCAAGGGGCGGATCAGCCAGCGGCACGCGATCCGGTCAATTTTCGGCCTGTGGCGGGTTACCCACAGGGGGCGCCGCTCGCGGGCAGGGGCAACATGTGATCCTTGGGCTGTCGCTTTGCGGGGCGTTCGCGTCTCTCCCCATGGCGTCTTACAGGCGCGTTTGCGCAGCACCTGTCACGCATCGAAAGGCGGATGTCATCCCAACCGTTCCCCGGTCATGCAGATGGCCAAAGCCTCAGCCGGCAGTTGGCCAAGCTGTTCGAACAGTTGGAAGTAATCCATATTGGAATGCAGTTCGGCAATCTTGCCGTTTTCCACCCTTGCCATGATTTGCCCGGTGATGTGAAAGGCTGTTCCGCCCTTTGGACTACTGGTGTCTATCAGTAGGCGCACGGATATCCAGTCGCGGGTTTCCATTGCATGGGTGAAGCGAACTTTCATTGGTCCCACGAGGCTGCGCAGCGTGTCGACCACCTCGCCGTAGTCGCAATCCGGGCCGGCCAGCGCCGACACCGCTCCGGAGACGATCGTTTCTGCGGTCATCACCTTGGATACGGCCCCCAGGTTGCCCCTGCACCAGATCTCTTGGAACATGAAATGCAGCAGATGTGCCAGCGGCATTCCGGCAGTGGTGTCCGGGTCAAATGGGGCGGCCATACACGGGGCGACGCACGCAGCGGGTTCAGCTGCACTGCCTGCCGGAGGTGACTGGCCCGGAGAGGCTTTTGATGTGTCGGTGGTCTTCATCATGTTTCCCCTTTGAGCGGCCGTGCCTGGCTGACGATGGGCACCCGTTCGGCTGCGTCCAGCAAGCATAATGTCAGCGAAAAGGTAAAGTGCAGGTTTCTGTTGCCAGGTACCTGCGAACCCCGCCTTACGCTGCTAGGCACAAGGACTTAGTTTCGGCGACCCGAACTGCTTACGCAGCCAGAGCCATTGCCGGAGCACGATTGTCATTTGCAATTGTACAAGTTTCGCCGGTAACGGTGGCAGACAGCCGAGACAAAGCTAACCCCTTTAGACGTCCGTCGATCCTATTTCGTCCCCATTGCCGCCAAATGAACGGGTTTGGTGGAGACGCCGGGTACCGCCCCCGGGTCCGATCCGCTTATTACGAGCGCGTTTATGTCCATAGTTCCACAAGGGAACAGGGGCTATATAATCCGCTTCATTCCGGTTGCAAAGGGGAAACCGAAATCTTGCGAGGATTCCGGCTGTTTTTCCGGGAGGGAAAAGGGCGCTGCCATACCAGCTTGCGCAGTGGGGCCTTGTTACGGAACAGTACGGTTTGCGCCCGGTTTGCGGCTGGCAAGCCTTTACCGCTTTGCCCGTGCTGCAAAGACGTCGGCCGCCAGCTTGCGGGTTTCATCCTCCAGGTCCTGGAGGCCTGCAACAGCTGCGCTGCCGTCGCCGGCTTCGATGTCATCAGCGATCCTTGAATGCAGGCCGGTGATCACTGCGCGGTCGCGGGCGGTGAAGGTGATCATGTTCATCAGCGGCTGCATCGCCTCCACCGCGCCTGCCAGTTGATAAGACAGGACCGGGTTGCCGGCCCCGTCCACCAGCGCCCGGTGAAAGGCAACATCAGAAGCGCAGAACGCCTCATCTGTCAGCCCCGGCTGCCCCTGGCGGAACGTCTCTGCCCGCATTGTTGCCAGATGATCGGCGCTGCGGCGTTGTGCTGACAGCGGCGCGCAGGCACGCTCCAGTGCATAGCGCGCCTCGCAAGCCGTATCAAAGCTCACCGCGTTCATGCTCAGGAGAAGCGTCGACGTTGTGACCTGCTGCGCATAGGCATCCTCAAAGCTCAACCGGTTTACAAAGGCGCCTCCGGATGCTCCGCGCTGGGTGCGGATCAGCGATTGCGCTGCCAGCCTCTTCAGCGCCTCGCGCACGGTTGGGCGGGAGACTTGGAAGTGGTCCGACAGCTCCACTTCAGACGGCAACCTCTCATCCACGATCAATCTGCCAGAGATGATGGCTTCCTTGATGGCCTGGGCTATCTGTACCGACAGGTCGGCAGAGCTGTTGGGGTCAATTTTCATACCCGGGGTCCTGTCACGTGACTGCGCCGGAACGCCGCCGGCAAGAAATCATTTGTCTGACATTTAAAAGTCTGACATTTAATATCTAAGACCTGAGTCGGGGGAGGGCAATGCCTGAGACCGCTGCAATCAGATCTTTGCGGCAGCTATTCTGCCGTATGCAGCCAAATCACTGAAACGCTCAAACGGAGACTTGAGCATGGCAAGCATCTTCCCTTCCCGGCGCATTCGGCGCACGCCCTTTACCCCCGGTGTCGAAGCCGCCGGTGTCAAAGGCTACACGGTTTATAATCACATGCTTTTGGCCACTGTGTTTGACAGCGTGGAAAACGACTGTGCCCATCTGAAGCAGCATGTGCAGGTCTGGGATGTTTCCTGCGAGCGCCAGGTCAGCATCAAGGGACCGGATGCGCTGCGGCTGATGAAGCTGATCAGCCCGCGCGATATGGACAGGATGGCTGATGATCAGTGCTACTATGTGCCAACTGTCGATCATAATGGCGGCATGCTGAACGATCCGGTGGCGGTGAAACTGGCAGCGGATCACTACTGGCTGTCGCTGGCAGACGGTGACTTGCTTCAATTCGCGCTGGGCCTTGCCATCGCCAAAGGGTTTGATGTGGAAATCACAGAACCCGACGTGTCGCCGCTGGCGGTGCAGGGGCCCAAGGCAGATGAGCTGATGGCCCGGGTTTTTGGCGACGCGGTCCGGGACATCCGCTTTTTCCGCTACAAACGGCTGGAGTTTCAGGGCGCGGATCTGGTTGTGGCCCGGTCCGGCTGGTCCAAGCAGGGCGGGTTTGAGATCTATGTCGAAGGTTCCGGGCTGGGTATGCCCTTGTGGGAGACGCTGTTTGCCGCGGGCGAAGACCTGCATGTGCGGGCAGGCTGCCCCAATGCGATTGAGCGCGTTGAAAGCGGATTGCTGAGCTATGGCAACGATATGACCCGCGAAAATACGCCGTATGAATGTGGATTGGGCCGGTTCTGCAATTCGCCCGAGGATTACATCGGCAAGGCAGCGCTGGCAGAACAGGCGGCAAATGGACCGGCCCGCCAGATCCGGCCGCTGGTGATCGGCGCAGAGATCCCGCCGTGCCTGGATGCCTGGCCGCTTTATGCAGATGGGCGCCGGGTTGGTGAGATCGGCTCGGCTGTCTTCTCGCCTGAGTTCGGGCTGAATGTGGCAATTGGCATGGTGGACCGCTCCCATTGGGCGCCCGGCACCGTGCTGGAAGCCGAGACCCCGGCAGGCATGCGGCCTGCAACGGTTCAGGAGAAATTCTGGCGCTGATAGGACGTGACCGGAAGGGGGCGCTGCCCCCGCCGCGGCAGGCCGCGGCTCCCCCGGGATATTTGGGGCCAGAAGAAAATGGGATCTGGGCCGCAGTACAGAAAAGGATGGCACAATGTTCAATGCACTGGTGGTGAACAAGGACGAAGACAGCGGCAAGACCTCTGCGGTGGTGGAGCAGATCAGCCTGGATCAGCTGCCCGAGGGGGAAGTGACCGTTGCGGTCGAATATTCCACTGTGAATTACAAGGACGGTCTGTGCATCGGGCCGGGCGGCGGGCTGGTGCGCAAATATCCGCATGTGCCGGGCATCGATCTGGCCGGCACCGTCGAGGCGTCCTCCGACGCGCGCTACAGTCCGGGCGACAAGGTGGTGCTGACAGGCTGGCGTGTGGGGGAGGCCCATTGGGGCGGTTATGCCCAGAAGGCCAATGTGCGCGCCGACTGGCTGGTGCCGCTGCCGGAGGGGCTGGACAGCCGCCAGGCAATGGCTGTGGGCACGGCGGGGTTCACGGCCATGCTGGCGGTTATGGCACTGGAGGACCACGGGCTGGAGCCCGGTCAGGGCCCGGTGCTGGTGACCGGGGCCGCGGGTGGCGTCGGCTCTGTTGCCACCGCGATCCTGGCCAATCTGGGGTATGAGGTTGCCGGTGTGACCGGGCGTCCGGAAACCGCGGACTATCTGACGTCCCTGGGGGCAACCCAGATTGTTGCCCGCGAAGACATCAATGAAACCACCAAGCGCCCGCTGGAAAGCGAATCCTGGGCCGGATGTGTCGATGCCGTTGGTGGCGCCATGCTTGCGCGGGTGCTGGGGCAGATGAAATACGGTGCCTCGGTTGCCGCTGTCGGACTGGCGGGCGGCGCGGCGTTGCCTGCCACCGTGATCCCGTTCCTTTTGCGCGGTGTGAACCTGCTAGGCATCGATTCCGTGATGCAGCCTTATGACAATCGCGTTCGCGCCTGGCAGCGGATCGCCAATGATCTGCCAATGGCCAAGCTGGAGGCGATGGTCCGGCCTGCCACCCTGAGCGATCTGCCGCATCTGGGGGCGGAAATCCTCAAGGGGCAGGTCAAGGGGCGTGTCGTGGTGGACGTCAACGCCTGACAGTCAGACGGCCTGAAAACAGACGGCCCGAAAGCCGACCACACAGGCTCCGACCACACAGGCTCCGATCACTCAGGCCCCTGTCGCACAGGCCCCGATTTACCCAGGCACCGATCATACGGGGCCTGTCTGGGTCACTCATTGAATTTGAAGAAGCTCAATGAGTTGCCATCCGGATCGCAGGCATAGAAGAACCGACCGGGCGGGATCTGGATGGTCTCCGACATCACCTTGCCTCCGGCATCTGCGACCCGCGCCATGATATCTTCCAGTTCACCTTCAGCGGTCAGATGCAAAGTTGGGCCGCGGCCGTCGCCGGCAGGTTTGCCTGGATAAAGATGCAAGGCAATGCCGGTGGCCTCATCTGCCGGTTTGAACATTGCAATCGGGTTCGGGCCGCTGTTGTCGATGCTCAGATTGGCGCCGGTCACCTGGCTGTAAAAGCGGATAGCTGCATCCAGATCGGTGACAGGCAACTCGGCCCAGACCAGAAAATCCTTTGGGGTAAATCCCATGTCTCATCCTCCTTGATGTGATGCTGCCAGACTGCCGTAAGCTCATGACAGTTTCCGTCATCAGGCTGGGCGCCTGGCCGCACTGTTGTCGGTACGTTGCGGCTTTTGCCTCTGGTCAGGCTGTTTGCGTCTTGCGGGGCTGCCTGCGATCCCTCAATCCTTGTGCAGGAACGCGGCTTGGCTGGAAGACCTGCCATGTTGGGGGCGATCCCTGGCATGGGCCGGTCCGCCCCTGAACCGCAGGGATTGAGGAGATACGCGATGAGTGTTTTGGATATCGATTTCGTCCGGGCACAGTTTCCTGCCTTTGCAGAACCCAGCCTGGAGGGGCAGGCGTTCTTTGAAAATGCCGGCGGGTCCTATACCTGCCACCAAGTGATAGACCGGCTGACCCGGTTTTACACCCAGCGCAAGGTGCAGCCTTATGCGCCATATGAGGCCTCCCGTCTGGGTGGCGCGGAAATGGACGAAGCCCGTGCGCGTCTGGCTGCGCTGATGGGGGTTGCCACGGATGAGCTGAGCTTTGGCCCCTCCACCACCCAGAACACCTATGTTCTGGCCCAGGCTTTCCGCAGAATGATGAAACCCGGAGAGGCGATCATCGTCACCAACCAGGACCACGAGGCCAACACCGGCCCCTGGCGACGGCTGGCCGAAGAGGGGATCGAAATCCGTGAATGGCAGATCGACCCGCAGACCGGCCATCTGGACACGGCGCAGCTAGAGAACCTGCTGGACGAAAATGTCCGTCTGCTCTGTTTTCCGCATTGCTCCAATGTGGTGGGGGAGATCAACCCGGTCGCAGAGATCACCGCGCTGGCGCATGCTGCCGGTGCTTTTGTCTGCGTCGACGGCGTTTCTTATGCGCCGCACGGGCTGCCCAACGTGGATGAGTTGGGCGCCGATATCTACCTGTTTTCTTCCTACAAGACCTATGGGCCGCATCAGGGCGTCATGGTGATCCGCCGGGCGCTGGGCGAGCTGCTGCCGAACCAGGCGCATTACTTCAACGCTAGTGATCTCTATAAACGCTTCACCCCGGCAGGTCCCGACCACGCCCAGGTCGCCGCCTGTGCAGGCATGGTTGACTACGTCGAGACGCTGGCAGCGCACCACGGCCACAGCGGCGGCACTGCCGCGCAAACCGGTGCCTTTGTCCACGATCTGATGCGCGCGCATGAGATCAAGCTGCTGCAGCCGCTGCTGGACGCGGTGACGGATCGCAATGATCTGCGCCTGCTGGGGCCGTCGATTGCCGAAAACCGCGCGCCGACTGTTGCCTTGGCCCTCAACCGCGCAGCTGAACCGGTGGCGGCGCAGATGGCAGAGCATGGCATCATGGCTGGCGGTGGTGATTTCTACGCGGTGCGTGCGCTGGAGGCGCTGGGCATTGATCCAAGCGAGGGCGTGCTGCGTATCAGTTTCACCCACTACACGTCAGAGGCGGAAATGGCCAAACTGATCGAGGTCTTGGACCGGGTGCTATAGCAGAAACTGCGCAAGGAAATGACATGAACAGCCGTGCCCCGGTCATCTGGTGGATCAGGCGGGACCTTCGTCTGGCAGATAATCCGGCTCTTACGGCTGCTGTGAACAGCGGCGCGCCGGTGCTTCCTGTCTATATCCTGGACCCGCAGGATGAGGCGCTGGGCGCGGCGCCCAAATTCCGGCTGGGATTGGGGCTGTCGCATTTCGCGCGCGTGCTTGAACAGGTCGGCTCCCGCCTGATCCTGCGCCGTGGCCCGGCTCTTGCTGTGCTTGTGGATCTGATCGGGGAAACCGGGGCAGGGGCCGTGCAGTGGTCCCGCCTCTATGATCCGCAGGCCATCAGCCGCGATACCGACATCAAGGCGCAATTGAAGGCACAGGGGACAACCGTCCAATCGCATGGCGGTCGGCTGCTGTTTGAACCCTGGACCGTCGAGACCAAGACCGGCGGCATGTACAAGGTCTTTACTCCGTTCTGGAAATCCGTGCGTATGCGCAGCATAGAAGGCCTGTTGCCCGCGCCGGACAAACTGGCCGCACCGGACAGATGGCCTGCCAGTGATGATCTGGCTGCGTGGACCATGGGCGCTGCCATGCGCCGCGGCGCCGAAGTTGTGGCCCGCCATTGCCGCGTGGGGGAGGCTGCGGCGCAGGCGCGGCTGGACGAATTCCTGGCAGACAAGGTCTTGGCCTACAAGGACCGCCGCGACTTTCCGGGGGAGGACGCCACCTCTGGCCTGTCGGAAAACCTCGCCTGGGGGGAAATCAGCCCGCACCGGTTGTGGCACCGGGGGCGTGCGGCGATGGAACAGGCCGACCAAGGCGCCGAGACCTTTCTCAAGGAGGTCGTCTGGCGCGAGTTTGCCTATCATCTGATGTACCATTCACCCCACATCCTGACCGGCAGCTGGCGGCCAGAGTGGCAGGACTTCCCTTGGTCGCAGGAAGCTGTGCCACAGGTTCAGGCGTGGCAGCGCGGCCAGACCGGCTACGGCTTTGTCGATGCCGCCATGCGAGAGCTGTATGTGACCGGCAAGATGCACAACCGCGCCCGCATGGTCACCGCAAGTTTCCTGACCAAACATCTGATGGCGCATTGGAAAATTGGAATGGACTGGTTCGCGGATACGCTGGTGGACTGGGACCCGGCGGCCAATGCCATGGGCTGGCAATGGGTTGCGGGCTGCGGCCCCGATGCCGCGCCGTTCTTCCGGATTTTCAACCCGTCTTCCCAGTTGGAAAAATTCGACCCGTCAGGCGCCTACAGTCGCCGCTGGATTGCCGAAGGCCAGGGCTGCCCGCCGCAGACCGCGCTGGATTTCCACGATGCAGCGCCGCGCGCCTGGAACCTGTCAGCGGACATTGCGCGGGCTGAACCGGTCATCAGCCTGCAGGCGGGGCGGGCGCGTGCGCTCACGGCCTATCGCAAATACCGTGACAGCGGCTGACGTACCGTTTTCTTGCCTGAATGCCCCCTGCGGCCTAGCTGTTTTGCATACCACGCCCGTATCTCGCAGAGGGGGAAGCGAATGAAACTCACATCCGTTGAGGGCCAAAACAACCTGCCGCGCTATTTCCCGGCAGTGTTTGCCAAGGTCAAGGCCATGCAGATCGGGCAGCTGGATATACAGCTGCCGGACGGCCGCATCTTTACAGCCAAGGGCAGGAACCCAGGACCTGCCGCCGACCTGATCATCCACCACCCTGACTGTTTTGCGCGCCTGATCCGCGAGGGCGATCTGGGCTTTTCTGATGCCTATCTGGATGGCTGGTGGAGCACCACTGACCTGCAGGCCTTTATGGATCTGGTGCATATGGGTGCAGAAACCGTTTATGACGGTTTCCCGGGGCAGGGGCTGGCCCGCGCCTATGAACGGTTCCGCTTCTGGCTGCACCGCAACCATCGCCGCCAGGCCAAAAAGAACATTTCCTATCATTACGACCTCGGCAACGATTTCTACCGCCTGTGGCTGGATGACACGATGACCTATTCCAGTGCTCTGTTTCGCAGCGGACAGGACAGTCTGGAGGCAGCGCAAACTGCGAAATATGCCTCCATGGTGGATCAGATGGGGGTGCAGCCCGGCGATCATGTGCTGGAGATCGGCTGCGGTTGGGGCGGTTTTGCCGAATATGCCGCCAAAGAGCGGGGGCTGAAGGTCAAGGGGCTTACGATCAGTAAGGAACAGTTAAGGTTTGCCCGTCAGCGCATTGAAAACGCGGGATTGTCTTCTCAGGTAGAGCTGTGCTTGCAGGACTACCGCGACTGCCGCGGCCAGTTCGACGGCATCGCCTCGATTGAGATGTTCGAGGCGGTGGGAGAGGCATATTGGCCGACATATTTTGGGGCCATTCGTGACCGGCTGAAACCCGGCGGCAAGGCCACGCTGCAAATCATCACCGTTGCCGACCGGCGCTGGGAGATTTACCGCAAAGGGGTTGATTTCATCCAAAAGCATATCTTCCCCGGCGGCATGCTGCCGTCCCCCTCTGTGTTGCGGGGGCAGGTCGAAAGGGCCGGACTGGGCGTGGTGAAATCTATCGAATTCGGCAGCAGCTACGATCTGACGCTCAGGCGCTGGCACGAGACCTTCAATGCCCGCTGGGACCAGATTTCCGGGCTCGGATTTGATGAGCGATTTCACAAGATGTGGAACTTTTACCTCACTTCCTGCGCAGCTGCCTTTAAGACTGGAAATTGCGATGTGACGCAGATTACAGTTGCGCATCGGTAATTGAACTGCGCCACGGAAATAGAAAAATATGCCCACTGGAGCCCGACTGACTGCAGCATTGTGCTTGGCCTTGCTGGCGTTGATCGTGTCTTTTCTGGTTATGCCACAGATGCCTGAAGGCACGGATTTTGGCTACTTTGTGCATGTGAACGTGGTGCTGGGGCTGCTGTGCGGCTGGATCTTTATGGGGCGGCGGGCAGGCGGCGGTTTGGTTCCTGCCATCAACAATGGTCTGACCGGGATGGCAGTGATGGTGCTGTGGGCTTTGTTCATCCAAGGCACCTGGGAAATGTTCCGGCTTGCCATGCGGCACCGCTACGATGGCCCGTTTGAGGCGCTGTCGCAGATTTTTGTGATTGCGCTGGACTATTTCTTTGTTATCGCGGTTCCGACGGTGCTGGTGCCGCTGGTCGTTGGCGGTGTGCTTGCTGGCCTTGCCACTGAAAACGCCTCCCGCCGCTGGCGCTAAAACACTTCTTAACAACAGGTTATATCCCGTGGCTGATCTATTTTTCTTTGGCACGCTGCGCCATGTTCCTTTGCTTGAACTGGTTCTGGGCCGCAGCGGCGATGCGCTGAATGTGCTGCCCGCCAAATTGCCCGGCCACGGTGTGTATCAGGTTTCAGGGCAGCCGTTTCCCGCGATCGAAGAGCGCCAGGGCGCCACGGCGGATGGCGTTCTGGTACAGAATTTGTCACCCACAGATCTGGACGCGCTGAATTTTTATGAAGGCGGCTTTGGCTATGCGCTGAAACCGGTTTCCGTGCAGCTGGAGGATGGCAGTGCAGCCGGTGCCGAAGTTTATTTTCCGGAACCCGGCCTGTGGCAGACAGCCGAGCCTTGGGACTTGAACGCTTGGGCGGACAAATGGGGGGCGCTGTCCCTGCGCGCCGCTGAGGAGGTGATGGCCTATCACGGACGGATGACAGCGGAAGATGTGGCCCGTTGCTTTCCCTCCGTGCGCCGCCGCGCCGCCGCATGGCTGGCAGGGCAGGCCCGGCCCGGGGACGGTGTGCACGATCTGTCCAAAGATGTGATTGTCCATAGTCACAATCGGGCGCATCTGAACTTCTTTGCAATGGAGGAGATGGATCTGCAGTTCCGCCGGTTTGACGGCAGTATGAGCCCGGTGATGAACCGGTCTGCCGCTATGGCGGGGCATGCGTCGGTTGTGCTGCCTTACGACCCTGTCCGCGATCAGGTGCTGCTGGTGGAACAATTCCGCGCACCACCGTTCATCATGGGGGATGCGCATCCGTGGATGTGGGAACCGGTTGCCGGTGTGATCGACCCCGGAGAAACCGCAGAGGAAACCGCCCGGCGCGAGGCGGTCGAAGAGGCCGGCGTCACCATTCAGCGCCTGGAAACTGTGGCGCGCGGCTATCCGTCCAGCGGTGCCCTGGCGGAATATATACATATTTTCATTGGCATAACGGATCTTTCCGATGTTGGCATCGGTGGCGGCGTTGCGGGTGAAGGCGAAGATATCCGCAGCTGCATTCTCAGCTATGATGAGCTGATGGCGGGCATTGATGCGCAGACCTATCAGGACATGCCGCTGGTCACTGCGGCACTGTGGCTGTCACGGCACCGTGAACGGATTCGCAAAGACAGCAGCTGACCCGCTTCCCGCCTTGTGATCACCGGATCGCTTGGCTACACCTTGGGGGAACGATCGAAAGGGATACCATGCGCATTGCACGCGATCTGGCTGATGCCATCGGCCAAACACCTCTTATCCGCCTGAACCGGGTCAGCGAAGAGACCGGCTGCGAGATCCTGGGCAAGGCGGAATTCATGAACCCGGGCCAGTCAGTCAAGGATCGCGCCGCGCTTTACATCATCAAGGATGCCATTGCCAGCGGCGCGCTGAAGCCGGGCGGCACCATTGTTGAAGGCACGGCCGGCAACACCGGCATCGGCCTGGCGCTGGTCGGCGCGTCAATGGGGTTCAAGACGGTGATTGTGATCCCGGAAACCCAGTCCGAGGAAAAGAAGGACATGCTGCGCCTGGCCGGCGCCCAGCTGGTCCAGGTTCCGGCGGCCCCATACCGCAACCCCAACAACTATGTGCGCTATTCGCAGCGTTTGGCGGAGAAACTGGCCAAGACCGAGCCCAATGGCGCCATCTGGGCCAACCAGTTCGACAATGTCGCCAACCGTCAGTCCCATGTGGAAACCACCGGCCCGGAAATCTGGGAACAGACCGGCGGCAAGGTGGACGGTTTTGTCTGCGCTGTCGGCTCTGGCGGCACCCTTGCCGGTGTGGCTGAGGCACTGCAGCCCAAGGGGGTGAAAATCGCGCTGGCCGACCCGATGGGGGCGGCGCTGTTTTCCTACTACACCACGGGCGAACTGGCCTCCGAAGGCGGCTCCATCACCGAAGGCATCGGTCAGGGCCGGATCACCAAGAACCTCGAAGGCTTCACCCCGGACTTCAGCTATCAGGTGCAGGATGCCGAGGCGGTGCCTTATGTCTTTGACCTGCTGCATGACGAAGGCCTGGTGCTGGGCGGCTCCAGCGCGATCAACATCGCCGGTGCCGTGCGGATGGCCAAGGACATGGGCCCGGGCAAGACCATTGTGACCGTGTTGTGCGACTATGGCACCCGCTACCAGTCCAAACTTTTCAACCCTGATTTCCTGCGTGAAAAGAACCTGCCGGTGCCAGAGTGGATGACCCACACACCTGCGTCGATCCCAGGTGTTTTTGAGGACGTATGACACCCATACTGACCGCTTTGCGGACCGTTTTGCTGGGGCTGGCCTTTGTGGCCGGCCTCGCGTTGCCTGCTCTTGCCCAGCTCAACGCTGACGCTCGGGCCTACTATCAGGACTGGCTCAAGACCGCGGCCCGCGCCGAGGAGGTCATTGACGCCAAACGCGCCTCCAGCGCCGCTCTGGAAACGCTGCGTGTCGAACTCACCACCTACAGGCAGAACTTTCTGGATGCGCGGACCGGCAACGGCGACCGCATCATAACGCTGGAAGGGCAGCTGTCGGCCCTTGGTCCTGCACCGGGCGACGGCGAAAGCGAGCCGGAAGACATTGCGAACCTGCGTGCCTCGCTGGAACAGCAGCTGAACGATCTCAAGGTTCCCCGCATCGTTTCAGAAGAGGCTTACAGCCGTGCCGACGGGCTGATCTCGGAAATCGACACAATCATTCGCGAGCGCCGGACCCGGATTCTGCTGGAGCGCGGTCCGTCTCCGGTGAACCCGGAAAACTGGTCAGGTGCTCTGCGCGCATTGAACCGGTCAGGCAGCCTGCTGTGGAATGAAACCGCCAACAAGCTGTCCAGTCAGGCCACGGCCGAACGTATCAGGCACGAACTGCCGGTATTGCTGATCCTCCTGGCTATTGCTGCGCTTCTTATTTTGCGTGGCCGGTCCTGGGCGCGCGCGGCGGGCAATTATCTGCGCAGATTTGGCAGCAGCGGACGCGGGGTCTGGAGTTTTGTTGTCTCGCTGCTTGAAGTCGTGCTGCCGTTCATTGGCATCATTTGCCTGACTGCTGCTGTCGAGCTATCCGGCATCCTTGGTATCCGGGGCACCCTTTTGCTGGACTATGTGCCGGGGTGGGCGCTGCTGATCCTGTCTTTTCATTGGCTGGGCAACCAGCTGTTTTCCAGCCGGATCGAAAACGATCTGGTGCCGGTTCAGGAAGGGCGCCTGAATGAAACCCGGCTGATGGTCGATATCCTGGCTGTCATTCTGGTGCTGCAGGATGCGCTCCGACAGCTGGACGTGATCGAAAGCATCCCGGCCGAGGCCCATGCGGTTGCCAGTTTCCCGTTGATCACAGCGGCGGCATTGGTGCTGCTGCGGCTGCACCGGATTGGCGTCAAGCAGCGGCAGAAACAGACCAGTACCACTGCTGAGGAGGACGGCGCCATCTCAGTCGGCGCCAATCGCCTCATGACACTGGTGCGCCGGGCCACTTATCTGCTGGGGTTCGTTTCACCCGTTCTGGCGGTGCTTGGCTATGTGAATGCGGCCGAGGCGCTGATCTACCCTGCGGTGTCGACGCTCGCGCTGCTGGCGGCCCTGATGGTGTTCCAGCGTTTTCTGGGTGATGTGTATGGCTGGCTGTCTGGCGCCGGTTCTGCCGCCAGGGATTCGCTGTTTTCCGTGCTGATCGGTTTTGTACTGGTGGCGCTTGCGATACCGATGCTGGCGCTGATCTGGGGGGCCCGGATCGCCGATCTGACAGAGCTGTGGTCGAAGTTCCTTGAAGGCTTCCAGATCGGCGATGCCCGCATTTCGCCCACTGCCTTCCTCAGCTTTGCTGTGGTGTTTGCCATCGGCTATACGCTGACCAGGCTGGTGCAGGGCTCGTTGCGCAACTCGCTGCTGCCCAAGACCAAGATTGACCCAGGTGGTCAGAACGCAATTACCGCAGGCCTCGGCTATGTTGGTATCTTCCTGTCTGCGGTCATCGCCATCTCCACTGCCGGGCTGAACCTGTCGTCGCTGGCCATTGTTGCCGGTGCGCTGTCGGTGGGCATCGGTTTCGGCCTGCAAACCATCGTGTCGAACTTTGTTTCCGGCATCATCCTGTTGATTGAACGCCCGATCTCCAAGGGCGACTGGATCGAGGTCGGCGGTCTGATGGGCTATGTGCGCGATATCTCGGTGCGCTCGACCCGGATCGAGACCTTCGACCGCTCCGACGTCATTGTGCCGAACTCTGACCTGATCAGCGGGACCGTCACCAACTATACCCGTGGCAATACCGTGGGCCGGGTGATTGTGCCGGTGGGTGTTGCCTATGGCACTGACCCGCGCAAAATCGAAGCGATCCTGCTGGATATCGCCAAGGCGCATCCGATGGTGCTGCTTAACCCGGCGCCTTATGTGGTGTTCCAGGGCTTTGGCGCCGACTCCTTGGATTTCGAAATCCGCGCCATCCTGCGGGATGTGAACTGGGTTCTGTCGGTGAAATCCGACATGAACTATGAAATCGCCCGCCGGTTCGGGGAAGAAGGGATCGAGATCCCGTTTGCACAGCGCGATATCTGGATCCGCAATCCAGAGGCGCTGGCCAGCGGCACACCTGAAGCTGCCAAACAGGCGCCGCAGCCCACGGCGGCACCGATGAAGCCGGATCTGGGCGATATGCAGGATGCAGGAGGAGAAGGTGATGCCGACAAGTGAGCTGCTGTTCCGCAAGGACGCCTATGCACGGATGACCGAAGCACAGGTCCTGGCCCATTCCGATCAGGGTGGGATCGTTCTGGACCGGACCTTGTTCTATGCCACCGGCGGCGGCCAACCCGGTGACAGCGGCCAGCTGTTGTGGGGGGATGGCCAATGTTCCATTGCAACCACGGTCAAGGGCGAAGAGGGCGCGGTCATTCTGCTGCCGCATGAAGGCGAGACCCTGCCTGCCGTGGGAACCACGGTGACCCAAACCCTCGACTGGGAGCGCCGCTACGGCCACATGCGCGTTCACACGGCGCTGCACCTTCTGTCTGTTGTCATTCCGCTGGAAGTGACCGGTGGTTCCATCGGTGCGCAAAAGGGGCGGCTTGATTTCAACATGCCCGAGGCGCCGGACGATAAACAGGCGCTGCAGGACCAGCTGCAGGCGCTGATCGACCGCGACCTTGCGGTTTCCGAGGACTGGATCACCGACGCGGAACTGGATGCCAACCCGCAGCTGGTCAAAACCATGTCGGTGTCGCCACCGCGTGGCGCAGGTCAGGTGCGGCTGGTGCGGATCGGCACTGCGGACGAACAGGTCGACCTGCAGCCCTGCGGCGGCACCCATGTCCGGCACACCGGTGAAATCGGCCGCATCCGCCTTGGAAAGGTTGAGAAAAAGGGCAAACAGAACCGCCGGGTCTACCTGCATTTGGAGCCCTGAAAAAGTTTTCGGGGGGAAGTGAAGTTTTTGCAGTTTCGGCTCTTGCATTTCCCCCGCCGATCCTTCAAAAGCCCCCTCAACGGAGAGGTGGCCGAGTGGTCGAAGGCGCACGCCTGGAAAGTGTGTAGGCGGGAGACCGTCTCCAGGGTTCGAATCCCTGTCTCTCCGCCATTTTACTTTCTAGACCATAAAGACACTCTAACACCTTGAATGGTAAGGTAGTTTTTGGTGTTCGAAGTCCTTCCGCGCGCGAATACGAAATCCGCTCCGCAAAGGCCAATCTCAACACCTTTTTGCGCGCCAGCAGATCGCCGCTTTCCCAAAGCTTCCAAGGGCTTGAGAGGAATTCACAGGCGTGTTCGAACAATTGCTCAAAGGTATGCGCCTTAGGGCGCTGTTTTGACAGTTTTTCATCCAGTATCAGCTTCTCACGCTCCATTTTCTCAATCCGTTTTTCATAGGCTGTGATGATAGATGGGCTGTCCGCTTCGACGATGCGGTCCAGCAACCCGTCGATTTGTTTTTGCAGTTTGCTGCGTTCCGAACGGATCACACGTTTGTCCGCCTCCATCTGATGGGACCGCTGGCCCCACGCATCCTTGAACATCTTCTTGGCCAGCGCGAACATGCTTTGAGACGGTGTGAGATCATGTAGAAGCGTGTCGAATTCTCCTTCCAGCACATCGCGGCGGATCGACTTGCGATAGCTGGGGCATCCCTTGGCATGGCACAGATAATACGGGTGTTTCTTACCTGACTTGCTGGTGGACCAGCAGGCCGTCAGCAGCGTATTGCAGTCATCGCAGCAGACAAAACCCCGCAGAGGGAAATCTGCGTTGATATCCTTGCGAGCGGGCGCTCTAGCCCCGTCCTTGATCCGTTGCTGAATCAATTCATGAGTCTCAAGAGAAATCAGGCCTTCATGATGCCCCTTGCGCAGCGAGACATCCCATTCAGGGATTTCGATATAGCCTGCGAAGTGGATACGGGTCAGCAGCCGTATCACGCGCTCATATCGGATGGTGCCGTCTTGAAAATCCTTGGGGAAGATCGGTTTGGATTCGAGGAAGCGCTTCACTTCAGCCTGCGTTTCAAAACGGCCTGTGGCAAACCCCTCAAGCGCTTCTTGAATGATAGAGGCCATGGGTTCGTCGCGTACCAGCATGTTGCCGTGGCCCGAGACGCGTTCGTACTTATAGCCGATGGGAGCGCGGAACACCCAATAGCCGTGAGCGCCCGACCGCGCATACGGTTCTTGGTCTGCTCGCCGTTCTTCTGGCGTTGATGCTGTGAGACCGAAGCCAGCAGGTTCTCGACCAGAATTGAATCGCTGTCATCACCAAACTCGATGGAGGGGCTTTCCAGCTTGCCCCCTGCTTCAGCGAGCATGGCGCGCAGTTGCCAGTGGCCAACAACATCCCGCGCAAAACGATTGATGTCGTCGATGATGACAACACAGGTTTCTTTCTGGCTCGAGAGGAATTCAAGCAGGGCCATCATGGCAGGACGCGAAGCATCGCCACCCGATTTGTTGTCATTGAAAATCTCAAGAATGTCATAGCCCTTGTAGCGGGCATATTCACGGCAGCGGCTTTCTTGCGAGGCCAGACCGTCGCCCTTCTTCAACTGCGCCACGCTTGAGACGCGGCAATAAATGACTGCTTGTTGTTTTGCTTCCATCAAAGACTCCTTTCCTCTGGTCCGCCGGATTGCGGAGCTACGGCTTGTTCAAAATGTTTGGTGGTTCTGTCCCAGTTTAACACATCAGAGGCGGGCAATTCAGCAAGTGACACGTCTTTTCCACAGGCCTGCTGGATGGGGTGAATGCCAAAACCGAGATCAACAAAGCTGACCATGATGGTCCATAGAGCCTCTATCAGCTCGTGCTTATGCTCTTCCGAAATATCTTCATCCTCGAAGAACGGCAGATAGGCTTCCCAATCAATCTCAAGCCTTGGCGGGGCCGTTTCTGGGTTAAACTCTGGGGGTGTTTTGGTCATGTCTGCCTCTTTCTGCCCCACCTGTGTTTCTCTGGGGCGTTTGTGTTTCTGTTTGCTGTCCTCCTCTCCATTCCGCATCTTGCGGAAGAACATAAAGGGAACAAATTATCATCAAACGGGCGTTGTTGCGCAACTCGTTTTGAGGACGAGCTTCCCCTTTCCGCGGCGGATTCATCCATCACACACGATCTCGGCGGTGCCGAGGGCCGAGAATCGGTTCATGAGAGCGATGCGGATGTGGATTTCGGCGGTTTGTCTGTCTGGGTCCCTCGCCATGATGCGTTCGCCGAATGCCTTGAGGCATAGCATTTTGGCCTCCACGCGACTTCGGATGTGATAACCACTCCATCGTTTCCACAGCGCCCTGCCGAAGCGTTGCGAAGCGCGCAGTATCTCGTTGCGCGCCTTGGCGGCGGG
>NZ_JBNAFX010000037.1:0-42237 GCF_049800895.1 Leisingera sp. S232
TCTTCAGCAGGCTCGCAACCATACCGGACGTTTGCCGCAATGGCAGGCCGAACAACACCTTCACACTAAGGCAGAACTGGATGGCCGCATCGGAGAAGGTCTCCGGTCGTCCGCGTTTGCCGCATCGCTCGGCGAACCAGGTCATGTCGCGGTCAAACCAGACCAGCAGAGAGCCGCGCTTTCGAAGTGATGCGTTATAGTTGGACCAGTTCGTTGTTCGATAGCGGGAAGAGGCAGGCTTCGGCATGCCGCCGATCTAACCTACGGGATTCGCAAAGTGAATCCTCTACGGCCTTTGTGCAACAACGCCCTTTCACACTTGAAAATTCTGATCCGCAAGGGCGCAGAAGGCCGTGGCCGATTGTAGCGGCCACTGGATATTTTAACGGCCTGCCTGAGACATGAGCGCCGGGCGCAGCCCATCCAGCTGATATCCTGCGGCTGCGGTCTTTTGCAGGATGTCGTCGGCGGACATATCCTCTGCCTGGCTCAGCGCCCAGACCACTGAGCAGCGGGTGCCGGACGCGCAATAGGCCAGCACCGGTCCTTTGCAGCTTTCATACAGCGCGCGCTGAAGGGCGATGTTTTCCGGTGTCATGGTTTGATGGGTCAGCGGCAGGACTTCGAACTGCAGGCCAGCGGTCTCAGCAGCGGCGCGGATCGCCTCTGCCTGATGACTGGGCGGAACCTCTTCATCCGGGCGGTTGCAAATGACCATCTTGTAGCCGGCATCTGCAATGGCGGGCAGGTCTTCGACCGAGATCTGCGGCGAGACCGAGTAGCGGGGGGTAAGTACGCGTGCATCCATGGTTTATGTCTTTACGCTTTTGCAGCTGTGCGGTCCAGATGCCGGTTGATGCCGGGTGCAGCGAGCATGCCGCAGGCCATTGCGGCCAGGAACACAGCGCCCTGCCAGCCGTTGTAGCTGAGCGAGGCCAGGGCAGGGCCGGGGCAAAGCCCTGCCAGGCCCCAGCCCACGCCAAACAGAACGGACCCCAGAATCAGCCGCCGATCCAGGCGGAAAGGCGGCGGCGCCGGAAAGCTGCCGCCAGCGGCCGGCCTGCGCCCCTGTGTCAGCCGCCAGGCCAGCGCCATAGGCACCAGTGCTCCGCCCATCACAAAGGCGAGGGTCGGGTCCCAATTGTCAAATATGTCCAGCCAGCCTTGCACTTTGGCGGTGTCCGTCATTCCCGACAGCATCAGGCCTGCCCCAAATAATCCGCCGGCGATAAGCGCCAGAAACATCCGCAGCATCAGATCACCCCCAGCATTTGGCGCAGTACCGCCACCGTCAGAATACCCGCCAGCATGAACACGGCAGTTGCCAGGATCCCGCGCAAAGACAGGCGGGAAATGCCGCAGACCCCATGACCGGAGGTGCAGCCGTTGGCCACCCGTGTGCCAAGGCCGACCAGCAGGCCCGCGGCAATCAGGGTGGCCGCGCTTTTGGTGACATGCGTGTCAGGTGTGTGGCCGGACAGCAGCGCAATCAACAGCGGCATCAGAACGGCGCCGGCGATAAATGCGGACCGCTCAGCAGCAGAGGATCTGCCGCTGCCGTCCAGCAGCCCGCCCAAGATGCCGCTTGCCCCCATGATGCGCCCGTTTCCCAAAAGGTAAACAGCGCCGCCCAGTCCGATCAGCGCGCCGCCGGCCAATCCCCAGATCCAATCCGCTTCCATCGGTTTGCTCTTTCGTTGTTCTCTAGATTTTGTTGACCGGAATTTTCAGGAAGACATCCCCCTGGTCGTCCGGTTCCGGCATCTGGCCCGCCCGCATGTTCACCTGCAGCGACGGCAGGATCAGCCGCGGCATGCCCAGAGTGGCATCTCGTGCGTCACGCATTTCAACGAAGTCCTCGATACTGCGGCCTGCACCGATATGTACGTTCAGCGCCCTTTGTTCGCCCACTGTTGTTTCCCAGGCGAATTGATCACGGCCCGGCGCCTTGTAGTCGTGGCCGACATAAATGCGGGTTTCATCCGGCAGGGACAGAATTTTCTGGATCGAGTTGTAGAGATCCGCCGAAGAGCCGCCAGGGAAATCGCATCGCGCGGTTCCAAAGTCAGGCATGAACAGCGTGTCTCCGACAAATGCAGCATCGCCGATCACATAGGTCAGGCAGGCCGGGGTGTGGCCCGGCGTGTGCAGCACCTCACCCCGCATCTGGCCGATCATGAAGCTGTCGCCTTCTTGGAACAGCTGGTCGAACTGGCTGCCGTCCCGCTGAAACGCGGTGCCTTCGTTGAAGATTTTGCCAAAGGAGTCCTGGATGACCGTAATCTGGTCGCCGATGCCGATCTTTCCGCCCAGTTCTTTTTGCAGATATGGCGCTGCTGAGAGGTGATCTGCGTGAACATGGCTTTCAAGGATCCATTCGACCCTAAGGTCTTCGGCCTTGATCCAGTCTGCAATCGTCTCTGCAGAAGCGGTGCAGGTGCGTCCCGCCGCTTGGTCATAATCCAATACAGAATCGATGATGGCGCAGGCGGAGCCTTCGGGTTCGCGCACCACATAAGAAACGGTGTTGGTCGCTTCATCGAAAAAGGCTTTGACGGCGGGGGTCATGCGGTGCTCTCCCATTCGGTTCAATATTCATATATGGTTTTTAGAATGTGTATCAAGTCCGGTCGCAGCAGGCGCCATCTTAGGCCCTGAATCATCACCTGAGGCTGATTTAAGTCAAGGAAGAGGATTGCTGCGCCGCAGTATGCTGAGCGGGATGAGAAAAGGGACTGAAAATCGTGAGCGGACCAGAAAAACTGCTCAGATAGGCGGATACACGCTCAGATTGTGCAGGCATTCGTGCCGCTGTTGTGAAATATCAGTATAACCACATCATGTAAAAAGGGAGGACCGCTTATGACTCGAGAAGATCTGCTCAGCACTGTCGAAAGCCTGGAGACCCGGATCCACAAGGAGACCGGCGCTGCCCGTCTGGCCATGCGGCCGGAATTCATCCGCCTGTTGGATTACATGCGCAAGACCGGTGCCGAGGTTCCCGGAAGGTTGCGCCGTCTGGAGGCCGCCCTGTGCGAAGAAGCGGTCGAGGACATGTTCGACAACGTGCCGGTTTAACCGCGTGCCGGGGCAGGCGGGGCCTGCTGCAGCTGCAAGTCAGCCCAGGAAGATGCCGACCATCACCAGCATCAGACCCAGGACCGACAGCAGCAGAGCGCCCAGATTGTAGGGCAGCACGGATTGTACTGCGGCGCGCAGGGCTTCGTCGTCCAGCTTTTGGCGGCGCGCGCGCGCCACTTTTACGATACACCAGATCAGTCCCAGCAGGCCGGTCACGGAAACTGCGGCTCCGGTCCAGACAATGTATTCAAACATATGTGTGCTCCTGCGGTTCTGTTCTGCGCCGCGCCTAGCCGATCCCGGCTGCGCGCGCAAGCTTTGCCTCCGGCACGCCGGATTTTGCCGCTCTGAACGGCTCTTCTTCTTTCCCTGCTTGCGGCGCGGCGGGCGTGGCGCTATCCCCTTGCTCCGACAGCAACAGACAGCATGTGCCGACGGAGCCGCAGATGGATATCACTGAAGACGAAAAGAGCGAAAACTACCGCGTGACCGCTGGCGAATTGCGCCAGTTCATCGAACGGTTCGAGCGGCTGGACGAAGAAAAGAAAACCATTGCCGAACAGCAGAAAGAGGTAATGGCCGAGGCCAAGGGCCGCGGATATGACACCAAGGTGATGCGCAAGATCATCGCCCTGCGCAAGCGGGACGAGAACGACATCGCCGAAGAGGAAGCGGTGCTGGAGATGTACAAGGAAGCGCTTGGCATGTAAGCCGCACCGCAGCTTTGCAAGATTTGGCCGCGCAGGTTCCCGACCTGTGCGGCCTTTATGTTTTTGGTGCATGCTTCAATAAATTTTAAGCTTGAAATAAATGCTATGGCGGCGCTATGGTCTGCTTCAGGACGTGATCACAGAAAAGGGAGCCCTGTCATGCCGACCATCAGCGTGCATCCAGAAGGGTGGAAGCCCGCCAAAGGCTATGCCAATGGCATGATTGCCGAGGGCAAGCTGCTGTTTGTCGGCGGTCAGATCGGCTGGACTGCGGATCAGGTTTTCGAGGCCCGCGACTTCATCGGGCAGATGAGCCAGGCCCTGCGCAATATCCTTGATGTCGTGGAGACAGCAGGCGGTTCTGCGCAGGATATTACCCGGCTCACATGGTTTGTGACGGATAAGGCAGAGTATCTCGCCCATCAGGCGGAGGTCGGCACAGCCTACCGTGCGGTGATGGGATACCATTTTCCAGCAATGACCATGGTGGTGGTTTCAGCGCTGGTTGAGGACGAGGCCAAGGTTGAAATTGAAGCCACTGCGGTCCTGCCGTCCTAGCCTTTCAAAGAGCTGCTGGCGGGGTTGTTTGCCACCGCAATTCGCTCCGCGCGGCTTTGCAAACGGCAGGCTTGCTTCGGGCTTTCTACCGGTTTTGACGCCGTATTGCATTGGCGTCGGCTGAATGTCACCGAAGCAGCATTTCACAAAAGCGCATGATTACAAGTTCTTGCAGGCCGTTCTTTCGGGTTCGGTCAATTTTTTTGGCCTGTTCAAAATTTTACCAGTTGATAAAAAATTAGACTGTGGCACTCTTATAGAAACAGCAACGCAAAATCAGGGAGACACCCAATGGCGACCAGCCATCAGGCATCCGGCATTCAGGCAGCGCGGCTTGACGCTGCTGGCATTGCCGAGAATTTCTCGGACCTGCACCCGGCCTATGATGCGCATGAGGCAGCCGTGGCGGCGGACCGCTGCTATTTCTGCTATGACGCGCCCTGCATGACCGCCTGTCCGACCAGCATCGATATTCCTCAGTTCATCCGGGAGATCCAGGCAGGCCATGCTGAAAGCGCAGCCAAGACCATCCTAGAGCAGAATATTCTTGGCGGTATGTGTGCCCGAGTTTGCCCGACTGAGACTTTGTGCGAAGAGGCCTGTGTGCGAGAGACGGCGGAGGGCAAGCCGGTCGAGATCGGCCGCCTGCAGCGCTATGCCACCGACACATTGATGGAGAAGGGGGAGCATCCCTTCACCCGTGCTGCCGCCACCGGCAAGAAGATCGCCGTGGTTGGCGCAGGGCCTGCGGGCCTTGCGGCTGCGCACCGGCTTGCGATGCTGGGCCATGACGTTGTGGTCTATGACGCCAAGCCCAAGGCCGGGGGGCTCAATGAATTCGGCATCGCTGCCTATAAATCCACCAATGATTTTGCCGCCCGCGAAGTGGATTGGCTGCTGCAAATTGGCGGTATTACAATGGATTACGGCAAGAAACTGGGTGCGGATCTGTCGCTGGACGGGCTGACCTCCGGCTATGACGCGGTGTTCCTGTCGATCGGTCTGGCTGGCGTCAACGCGCTGCGCGCCCCGGGCGAGGACAAGGACGGCGTCCGTGACGCGGTGGCGTTTATTGCCGAGCTGCGTCAGGCGGATGACCTGACCGCGTTGCCGGTGGGCCGCAATGTTGTGGTGATCGGTGGCGGCATGACCGCGGTGGACGCCGCGGTGCAGTCCAAGCTGTTGGGGGCCGAAAACGTCACCATCGCCTATCGCCGCAGCCGGGACGACATGGGCGCCAGCCGGTTCGAGCAGGATCTGGCGGCCTCCAAAGGGGTCAAGCTGATGTTCAATGTCATGCCCAAGGCTGTGTATGGCAATGGCGCAGCGGCTGAGATCGAATTGGAATATACCGACGTCACGGACGGCAAGGTCGCGGGCACCGGGGAAACCGTGCGGCTGGCGGCAGATCAGGTGTTCAAGGCCATCGGGCAGACGCTGGAAGGTCAGCCTGATGCGCTGGCGCTTGAGGGCCGCAAGATCAAAGTCAGCGGCACGGGCCGCACGTCGGTTGCGGGGGTCTGGGCCGGGGGCGACTGCGCAAGCGGAGGAGAGGACCTCACCGTGACTGCGGTGGCTGAGGGCCGGGATGCGGCAATGGACATCCATTCCAGCCTAATGGGCTGAGCCAGTTCGGGTGCAGCTCCATTGCACCCAAGCTAGCCTTAAGAGGAGAGATCAAATGGCTGATCTGACAACAGAATTTCTGGGTATCAAATCCCCCAACCCGTTCTGGCTGGCCTCTGCGCCACCAACCGACAAGGAATACAACGTTCGCCGCGCCTTTGAGGCAGGCTGGGGTGGTGTGGTCTGGAAGACCCTGGGCGCCGAAGGCCCGCCGGTGGTCAATGTGAACGGCCCGCGCTATGGCGCGATCTGGGGCGCCGACCGCCGCCTCCTGGGGCTCAACAACATCGAGCTGATCACCGACCGGCCGCTGCAGACCAACCTGGAGGAGATCACCCGCGTCAAGAAGGATTACCCGGACCGTGCCGTGATCGTCTCGATCATGGTGCCCTGCGAGGAGCAGGCTTGGAAAGACATCCTGCCGCAGGTGGAGGCCACCGGCGCGGACGGGATCGAGCTGAACTTCGGCTGCCCGCATGGCATGGCGGAACGTGGCATGGGCTCTGCCGTGGGGCAGGTGCCGGAATACATCCAGATGGTCACCGAATGGTGCAAACAATACTACTCCAAGCCGGTGATCGTGAAGCTGACCCCCAACATCACCGACATTCGTCACCCGGCGCGGGCGGCAAATGCGGGCAACGCAGATGCGGTCAGCCTGATCAACACCATCAACTCGATCACCTCGGTGGATCTGGACAGCATGGCGCCGGAGCCGACGATTGGCGGCAAGGGCACCCACGGCGGCTACTGCGGCCCGGCGGTCAAGCCGATTGCGTTGAACATGGTGGCGGAAATTGCCCGGGATGCGCAGACACGCGGGATGCCGATCTCTGCCATCGGTGGCGTCACCACCTGGCGCGACGCGGCAGAGTTCATGGCAATGGGGGCAGGCAATGTGCAGGTCTGCACTGCGGCGATGACCTATGGTTTCAACGTGGTAAAGGAAATGATTTCCGGCCTGTCCACTTGGATGGACGAAAAGGGTTACACCTCCACCCAGGACTTCATCGGCATGGCGGTGCCGAATGTGACCGACTGGCAGTATCTGGATCTGAACTTTGTCACCAAGGCGAAGATCAGCCAGGACGATTGCATCAAGTGCGGCCGCTGCTTTGCGGCCTGCGAGGACACTTCGCACCAGGCGATTGCCATGAGCGAAGACCGGGTGTTCACGGTGAAGGACGACGAATGTGTTGCCTGCAACCTCTGTGTGAATGTCTGCCCGGTCGAGGGCTGCATCACCATGGAGGAGGTTCCTGCAGGCCAGCTTGATGAGCGCACCGGCGAAGTTGTCTCAGGTGATTATGCCAATTGGACCACGCACCCAAACAATCCGTCCGCAACCGCTGCAGAGTGAACCGCTGTCAGGACCCGGCTTCGAAACTCTCCCGCCCGTCGCCGGCCTCCTGTTCAGGAGACCCGCTCCCGTTGGGCCCGGCACCGCGCAAGGCGCGATGCCGGGCCCAAGGCCGTTCAGGTCGCATCAGCTTGGCTGATGGGGGCTGCGGGCGCGGGAGCGATTGATTTTGTTGGCGGCAAATCAGCTTACCGGCGTAAGCATCCGTCGGTAAAGAGTTTCCAGATAGTCTGGCGCGGCGTCAAACGGATCTTCTGCGCCCATCAGTGTTCGGACCTGAGCGTCGAAGTCGGCATAATGCTGAGTCAGCGACCAGATCGAAAACAGCAGATGTTTGGGATGTGCGCGATTGATGCGACCGGCATCCATCCAGTCTTGCAGCAGCTGGGCCTTTTCTTCCACAAGCACAGTCAGATCCGTGGCGATCACATCATGCAAACGTGGCGCACCTTGCACAATCTCATTGGCATACAGCCGGCTTTCGCGCGGATAATCGCGGCTCATCTGCAGCTTGCGCTGCACATAGGCGAGGATCTCCTCCAGCGGATCCCCTTCCGGGTCCAGCGCGCGGAGCGGGTCCAGCCAGGTGTCCAGCAGCCCGGCCATCAATTCGTTGAAGATCGCTTCTTTGGAGGAAAAATAATAGAGCAGGTTCGGCTTTGACAGCCCGGCTGCCTTGGCGATCTGGTCCACGGTGGAGCCACGGAACCCATGGCTGGAGAACACGTCCAGCGCAGCCTCCAGAATGGCGGCGCGATTCTTTTTTTGAATTCGGGTGGGCGCGCGGTCTGCGGGCATGTTCGTCCTTGTCTATTTCGCCGCGCCTGTCGGTTGAGGCGCGGTGTTTCCCCTATTTCCGGCAAAAGGGCCGATTTTTTCAAGAGGCGTGCGGCAATTTCTTGACTGAGTGTGAACCCGTGATAGCGTGAGTTTGACCAGTTGGTCAAATCATTGACTGGACCCGCAGGGGTCGGCGATTTGATGGATCGGCACTCAAAGCCACCGGAAACGGCGATAACGCCGGCCGAAGCCCGCAGAGACGGGTGAACAGGGAAGGAAGCTGGAGATGACGTCACTTGGACAGAATCTGAAAATCGATGGCGACAGGCTGTGGGGCAGCCTGATGGATATGGCCAGGATCGGCCCTGGTGTTGCGGGCGGCAACAATCGCCAGACCTTGACGGATGAGGATGGCGAGGGCCGCGCATTGTTTCAGAAGTGGTGCGAGGAAGCGGGCTGCACCATGGGGCTGGACCAGATGGGCAACATGTTTGCCATGCGCGCGGGCACCGACCCTGACGCGCTGCCGGTTTATGTCGGCTCGCATCTGGATACCCAGCCCACCGGCGGCAAGTATGACGGGGTGCTGGGGGTGCTGGCGGGGCTGGAGCTGATCCGTTCGCTCAACGACATGAACATAAAGACCAAGCACCCGATCGTGGCCACCAATTTCACCAACGAAGAAGGCACACGCTATGCACCGGCCATGCTGTCCTCTGGTGTTTTTGCGGGCATTCACACCCAGGACTGGGCTTACGCACGCGAAGACGCCGAAGGCAAGACATTCGGGGATGAGCTGAAACGCATCGGCTGGCGCGGCGCGGAGGAGACTGGCGCCCGCAAAATGCATGCCTTCTTTGAACTGCACATCGAGCAGGGGCCGATTCTGGAGGCCGAAGGCAAGGATATTGGTGTTGTGACCCATGGTCAGGGGCTGAGCTGGACCCAGGTGACCATCACCGGCAAGGATGCCCATACCGGGTCCACCCCGATGCCGATGCGCCGCAATGCGGGGCTTGCCATGGCGCGCATACTGGAATTGGTGGACGAGATTGCCTGGAGCCATGCACCACATGCGGTGGGTGCGGCCGGCCATATCGACGTCTACCCGAACTCGCGGAACGTGATCCCGGGCAAGGTTGTCTTCACCGTTGATTTCCGCAGCCCGGATCTGGACGTGATTACCGATATGGAGAAGCGACTGCGCGAAAAGGCCAGCGAAATCGCCGCGGCGATGGAGGTTGAAATCGAATTTGAAAAGGTTGGCGGATTTGACCCGGTTGCCTTTGATGAGGGATGTGTCAGCGCCGTGCGCAGTGCAGCCGGCCGGCTGGGGTATTCGCATTTGGATATTATCTCTGGCGCGGGCCATGACGCCTGCTGGATCAACCGGGTGGCGCCGACTGCGATGGTGATGTGCCCCTGTGTTGATGGTCTTAGCCATAATGAGGCCGAAGAGATCAGCAAGGCGTGGGCGGAGGCGGGCGCCAATGTTCTGTTCCATGCGGTGGTCGAGACAGCGGAGATCGTGGAGTAGGGGGCGCTGCCCCCGCGGCCCTTTGGCCCGCTCCCCCGGAGTATTTCGGGAAAGATGAAATGAGCTGCGCCAGATGGCGGAAGAGACAAGTGGAGGCGTGAAAAGCGCCCCGATTCAGGGAGTTGCAACCATGAGTAAAGTCATCCGGAACGGCACCATCGTGACCGCCGACCTGAGCTATGAGGCGGATGTTCTGATTGAACACGGGGTGATCACCCAGATCGGCCCGAACCTGAAGGGCGATGAGGAACTTGATGCCAGCGGTTGTTATGTGATGCCGGGCGGGATCGACCCGCATACGCATTTGGAGATGCCCTTTATGGGTACATATAGTTCCGACGATTTTGAAAGTGGCACCCGGGCAGGGCTGGCAGGGGGCACCACCATGGTGGTGGATTTTGCCCTGCCCAATCCGGGCGAGAGCCTGCTGGATGCGCTGAAGCGTTGGGACAACAAATCCACCCGCGCCAATTGCGACTATTCCTTCCATATGGCGGTGACCTGGTGGGGGGAGCAGGTCTTTGACGACATCAAAACCGTGATCCAGGCGCGCGGCATCAACACCTTTAAGCACTTTATGGCCTACAAGGGCGCGCTGATGGTGAATGATGATGAGCTTTATGCGTCGTTCCAGCGGTTGGCGGAACTGGGCGGTATTGCCATGGTGCATGCGGAAAACGGCGATGTGGTGGCGGAACTCTCCGCGAAGCTGTTGGCCGAAGGCAATACCGGGCCAGAGGCCCATGCCTATTCGCGACCACCCCAGGTGGAGGGCGAGGCCACCAATCGCGCCATCATGATCGCCGATATGGCCGGCGTGCCGCTTTATGTGGTGCATACCTCCTGCGAGGACAGCCACGAGGCCATCCGCCGCGCCCGCATGCAGGGCAAGCGGGTCTGGGGCGAGCCGCTGATCCAGCATCTGACCCTGGATGAAAGCGAGTATTTCAACGCTGACTGGGATCACGCCGCGCGGCGCGTCATGTCGCCGCCGTTCCGCAACAAACAGCATCAGGACAGTCTGTGGGCCGGTCTGCAGTCGGGATCATTGTCAGTGGTGGCCACGGATCATTGCGCCTTTACAACCGAGCAGAAACGCAGTGGCGTTGGCGATTTCACCAAGATTCCGAACGGCACCGGCGGGCTGGAAGACCGGATGCCGATGCTGTGGACCCACGGCGTTGAGACCGGGCGGATCACGCCGAACGAATTTGTGGCCGTGACCTCGACCAACATCGCCAAGATATTGAATTGCTATCCGAAGAAGGGGGCCATTCTGGTTGGTGCCGATGCCGATCTGGTGGTCTGGGATCCGGAGAAGCGCAAAACGATTTCGGCCGGCACCCAGCAGTCCGCCATCGACTACAATGTGTTCGAAGGCCATGAGGTGAAGGGGTTGCCGCGCTTTACCCTGACCCGTGGCCATGTGGCGGTGCAGGACGGCGAGATCCGCTGCCAGGAAGGCCATGGCAAGTTTGTGTCGCGCGAGGCCAACACCACGGTGAACAAGGCACTGTCGACCTGGAAAGAACTGACGGCGCCGCGCCCGGTGGAGCGCAGCGGCATCCCGGCGACAGGCGTGTAAATCAGGAACGGGCTGCCGATACTGGCAGCCCGTTTCTGTGTGAAATCCAGATATTAAGATTTGTGCGAAGATATGAATATGGCAACGACCACCCAGGCTATCAGTCCCGAGGCCGCCGCTTCCGCAACAGGTTCCGCAGATTGCGTGATCCAGGCAAAGAATCTGGACCTGACGTTTCAGACGGGGGACGGGCCGGTGCACGCGCTGAGGGACATCAGCCTGGAGATCAACAAGGGCGACTTTGTCTCCTTTATCGGTCCGTCAGGCTGCGGCAAGACCACCTTTCTGCGCTGTATCGCAGCGCTGGAAACCCCAACCGGCGGCAGTCTGAGCGTGAACGGCATGACTGCGGATGAGGCGCGGCGCAACCGGGCCTATGGCTATGTGTTTCAGGCGGCGGGGCTGTACCCGTGGCGCACCATCGCCAAGAACATCAAACTGCCGCTGGAGATCATGGGATATTCCAAGGCGGAGCAGGAAAAGCGTGTGAGCCGAGTTCTTGAACTGGTTGAATTGTCAGGCTTTGGCGGCAAGTTTCCCTGGCAGTTGTCGGGCGGTATGCAGCAGCGGGCCAGTATTGCCCGCGCTCTGGCATTTGATGCGGATATCCTCTTGATGGACGAGCCTTTCGGGGCGCTGGATGAGATTGTACGAGATCACCTGAATGAGCAGCTGTTGAAGCTCTGGGCGCGGACCAACAAGACCATTGGTTTTGTCACCCATTCAATTCCTGAGGCAGTCTATCTGTCGACCAAAATCGTGGTGATGTCGCCGCGGCCGGGGCGGATTCACGATGTGATCGACAGCACACTGCCCAAGGAGCGGCCGTTGGACATCCGTGACAGCCCGGAGTTCATCGAGATCGCCCACCGGGTGCGGGAGGGGCTGCGGGCGGGGCATGGCGATGATTGAATTTGCCAGCCAGACTCGGCTGAGTTGGGGCCGGAGTTGGGGGGGGACCTGCCTGCACCGCCCGTGCACTCCCTGTGCAGCGGGCTGGTGCCATCTGCGGAGGGTAGGGGAATGAAAAGCCTTGTTGCTGTTCTGACCGTTCTGACCGCCATTGTCGCGCTTTGGTATGCGGCCTGCGTGCCGATGAACATCAAAGGCGTGTTGGATGCTGCTGAACGGGCAGGGAGTGAAGTAACGCCTGCCACGCCAAAAATGCGGCGGGACATGAGCGCATTCGGGCTGGTCGCAAACAACACATTTGCCATTGGCGAGACCTGGGCGCAGGAGCGTCCGCGGCTGCCTGCGCCGCATCAGGTGGCGGTGGAGCTGTGGGCGACCACGGTGGAGAAGAAGATCACCTCGAAACGCAGCCTGATCTATCATGCGCAGGTAACGCTGAGTGCGACGCTCTTGGGCTTTGCGATCGGCACCGGTCTGGGCATTCTGCTGGCGGTGGGCATCGTGCATTCCCGCGTCATGGATATGTCGGTGATGCCCTGGGCCATTGTCAGCCAGACCATCCCGATCATCGCGCTGGCGCCGATGATCATTGTGGTGCTGTATTCCATCGGTGTGCAGGGGATCATTCCGAAGGCGGTGATCTCTGCCTATCTCAGCTTTTTCCCGGTTGTTGTCGGCATGGTGAAAGGGCTGCGGTCGCCGGATTCTATGCAGCTGGATCTGTTGAAAACCTATAGCGCCAATACCAGCCAGGGGTTTTGGAAGCTGCGGCTTCCGTCCTCGCTGCCATATCTGTTTGCTTCGCTGAAAATCGGCATTGCGGCCTCGCTGGTGGGGGCCATCGTGGGTGAGCTGCCAACTGGTGCTGTGGCAGGCCTGGGCGCGCGGCTGCTGGCGGGCAGCTATTACGGGCAGACCGTGCAGATCTGGTCGGCGCTGTTTGCGGCTGCCATTCTGGCGGCGGCGCTGGTCTCTTTGTTGGGGGTGATGGAAAAGCTGGTGCTGAAGCGGATGGGGGTGCGGGTATGACCGGACGTCGGGAGAAGGGCTCTGCCCTCGCCGCTGCGCGGCTCACCCGGGATATTTTCGGCCAGAAGAACAGGGGGGCTGCGTCATGGGACTGGTGATGCTGGCGGGGCTTGTCTGGTGTTTGGGGTGGTGGCTGAACAGCCGTTTGGCCAATAGCCCGGCATCGAAAACCCGCGCCGTGCAGCTTTTGGTGCCTGCGATATTCGGCATTACCGTGCTGGTGGTCTGGGAGTTGCTGGTGCGCGGCCTAGACGTGTCGCTGGTGATCCTTCCCGCGCCTTCGGTGATTGCGGCGCGCTTTGCTGTCAGCGTTCCGATCCTATGGCAGGATTTCGCCCAGACCATCCTGAAAGGTGCGCTCGGCGGCTATGTGATCGGCTGTGGTGCGGCGTTTGTGACTGCGATCCTGGTGGACCGCAGTGATTTCCTGCGCCGCGGCCTGCTGCCTGTTGGAAATTTCGTAGCAGCCTTGCCGATTGTCGGAACCGCGCCGATCCTGGTGATGTGGTTCGGCTTTGACTGGCATTCCAAGGCGGCTGTCGTGGTTGTCATGGTGTTTTTTCCGATGCTGGTGAATACCGTTGCTGGCCTGCGTGAAACCGACCAGATGCAACGCGACCTGATGCAGACCTATGCTGCCGGATACTGGCAGAGTTTTTTCAAACTGCGGCTGCCGGCGGCGCTGCCTTTTGTGTTCAACGGGTTGAAGATTTCAACCACTCTGGCGCTGATCGGTGCGATTGTCGCGGAGTTCTTCGGCTCGCCAACCGTCGGTATGGGGTTCCGCATTTCCACCAGTGTCGGCCAGCTGGCGCTGGATATGGTCTGGGCTGAAATCGTGGTGGCTGCACTGGCGGGGTCAGCCTTTTACGGGCTGGTGGCGCTGATCGAGAAGAGCTTCACCTTCTGGCACCCGTCGCAACGGGGATGATCAGAGGGGTTGAGCCGGCACAACACATACGGGAAGATAAAAACCAAAAAGAAACCCGGAGAAACCAAAATCAATAGGGAGAACTTAGCGATGAAGCACATTATGACGGCAGCGGCCCTGGCGCTGGGGGCGGCAGGTGCAGCCCAGGCAGCGGACGACGTGACCTTGCAGCTGAAGTGGGTCACACAGGCACAGTTCGCAGGCTACTATGTGGCGCTGGACAAGGGGTTCTATGAGGAAGAGGACCTGAACGTGACCATCCTGCCAGGTGGTCCGGATATTGCACCAACCCAGGTGATTGCAGGTGGCGGCGCCGATGTGACCATCGAATGGATGCCGGCCGCGCTGGCCGCGCGGGAAAAAGGCCTGCCGCTGGTCAATATCGCTCAGCCGTTCAAATCCTCGGGCATGATGCTGACCTGCTGGAAGGACACCGGTATCGCCGCGCCGGCTGATCTGGCCAATCGCACCCTGGGGGTCTGGTTCTTCGGCAATGAGTTCCCATTCATGAGCTGGATGAGCCAGCTGGGCATTTCCACCGCAGGCAAGGGGGAGACCGGAGTGGAAGTTCTGAAGCAGGGCTTCAACGTCGATCCGCTGCTGCAGCGCCAGGCGGACTGCATCTCGACCATGACCTATAATGAATACTGGCAGGTCATCGATGCGGGGGTTGGCGCCGATGAGCTGATCACCTTTAAGTATGAGGATCAGGGCGTGGCGACGCTGGAAGACGGTCTGTATGTGCTGGAGGACAAGCTGAGCGACGCCGAGTTCACCGGTAAGATGGAGCGCTTTGTACGTGCCTCGATGAAGGGCTGGAAATACGCTGAGGCGCATCCGGACGAAGCCGCAGAGATCGTGCTGGACAATGATGCCTCTGGTGCGCAGACGGAAACCCATCAGAAGCGGATGATGGGCGAGATTGCCAAGCTGACTGCTGGCAGCAACGGCGCGCTGGATCCGGCAGATTACGAGCGTACCGTCGCGACCCTGATGGGGGGCGGATCGGATCCAGTGATCACCAAGGCACCTCAAGGTGCCTGGACCCATGCGATCACGGATGCGGCGCTGAAGTAAGACAGCCGCAAGGCCAGAAACTGTGTGCTTTTTGCCCCGCCGGACGTCTGTCCGGCGGGTTTTCCGTTAAAAAACCAGTGGATCTATTAAAATTGCAACAAAATGAATGTTTCCGGCCAGACACACGTAAAAGTGGTGTTTGTTGTGCTAACATGTTTTTATGGGTGAGGTTTTTCAGCATACCCCGGACAGGATTGGATCAGCGGACGGTCGCCCGCAAAGCCTGTGCTTATGCCCTCCGGGTGAGGCGTCAAGCTGTTGTTCCAGATATGCCGTCAAGGGGCGGGTGACCTTGCTGGATGCAGCCCGGCGCAGCAGTGCGCTGCCGCTGATGGAGCTGTGCCAGGCTGCGCATGACCGCAAGCTGGCAAGCGGGCGCCCGCAGACCCTGGCGCTTTATGAAATTGAACCACCGGGACTGGCGGAAACACAGAGCCTTCATAGCGATGTTGTCCCGGTGGCGGTCTGCTGCCTGGACAGGATAGGTCACGCGGACCTGCTGCATGCGTTGGCCTGCGGATTTGATGTTATCTATCTGCAGGTCTGTTCGGCCTCTCAGGCGCGGGAGCATCAGCGACAGGAGGTGGAGCTGGTGCGATCTCTCGGCGGTCTGGGCAGGATCGTTCTGTTTGACGGCGCCGCCGGCGTCGACCGAAGGCTGGCTGCCCGCCTGTTGCCGTTTCCCGCCGTCGCGCCGGAGGTTCTGGCCGTAGGCAGCCGCAGGGACACTGCCCGGGCCAGCGCGGCGGCGCTGCTGCCCACCAGCGTTGGGCATGCCGCGTTGCCGGAACAGGCACCTTATGGAACTGTTCGCCTGGACAATGATCTTTGCAACAGCTGCAACAGTTGTGTCTGGGTGTGTCCGACGGATGCGCTGAGCCTGACGGAGAATGCTGGCGCGCTGAGCTTTGTGGAATCCCTGTGCACCCAATGCGGGTTATGTGTTTCCATCTGCCCGCAGCGGGCAATGGGTCTGGAGCCGGGCATGGATTTGACGGCCTATGCGGTGCTGCCAAGTGTTCTTGGCAAAGAGCGCAAACAGGCGGCCAGCGGGTCTGCCGGGCCTGCCAGTGGGGCCGCGCCGGATGCCGGGTCTGAGGCGCTGCAGACATACGCAGCGGCCGCGCCGCTGTTTTCGGAACACGACCTCAGCTCTGCTCCAGAAACCCGCCATACTGGCCGCGTTTGAAGATCAAACCTTTGCCCGGGCGGGTGGTTACGCGGGCGACCTCACCGATAACGATGGTATGGTCGCCTGCAGGGTGGGCGGCATAGCGGCGGCAGTCGAAACGGGCAATCACATCTTCCAGCGCAGGTGCACCGAGTTCGTTGGGTTGCCAGGCTGTGGCGCTGAAGTCTTCACCTTTGGCGGCAAAATGCTTGGCCACGGACAACTGGTCTTCGGCCATCACATGCACCGCAAAATTCTCTGCCGCGACAAATGCGTCGTGGCGCAGGGAGGCCTTGGCAGGGCACCACAGCATCAGCGGTGGGTCCAGTGACACTGAGGCGAAGCTGTTGACGGTAATGGCCAGCGGGCCGCGCGGGGTCTGGGTGGTCACAACCGTCACCCCGGTGCCAAAGCAGCCGAGCGCATCGCGGTAGGACCGGGCGGTATCCGGCCCGGGAATAAAGCTGGTTTCGGCCATCTCGCGCGCCTCTTGTTCGTTCCGGGCAGTGACCTGCCACGCATGGCGCGGATTGTCTACCTAGTTCATGTCCTCAATGAGGCGGCCGTGCCTGCGGGTCTGTTCCAGCACTGCGCCAAAGGTCGTCAGCCCATGTGCCTCCAGCATCGGCAGCATTTTGCAGAACACCTCTGCGGTGGCGCGGGCATCCCCCATGGCGGTGTGGCGCAGGGCAGGGGGAATGGTGACGTCCAGCCGATCGCACAGGGCGTCCAGCGTATGGTTCTGCGAGGCGCCAAACAGCACCGCGCTCAGCAATACGGTGTCCAGCACCGGCTGATCCCAGGCGACGCCGCTGCGTTTTGCATGGCGGTGCAGAAACGCCATGTCAAATGGTGCGTTATGTGCAACGATCACCGCATCCGAGGCAAAACGATGGAAGTCACGGGCTGCGCCTGCAATGTCGGGAGCGCCTTGCACCATCACATCACGGATCCCATGCACCTTGGTGGAGGCAGCCGGAATGGGACGGCCAGGGTTCACCAGTGTCTCGAAGGTTTCGCTCTCAATGATCCGCCCCCGCACCACCCGCAGGGCGCCGATCTGCACGATCTCATCCTTATGTGGCAGCAGGCCGGTGGTTTCGGTGTCAAACACCACAAAGCTGAGACATTTCAATGTGCACTTGTCCAGATCCGCGCGGTCTGTCTCCAGCAGGGCAAAGTCATAGACCAGCGGTCGCGCGTCGTCTGGATAAAGACCTCTATGGGTGCTTTCGAACAGAATAATATAGCCCGGCGCGCCGCCCAGCGGTTTCAGCCGCAAATCATACAGCTGCACACCGCTGGCGCTTTTAACACTGGCCGCAACTTCCTTGCCGCTGCGCATCAGCCGGCCATAGGCCGCCTCCAGTCCGGTCAGGTCCAGGTAATCCGAAAGCGGCGCATTCAGCCGCGGCGGCGCTTCCTGGGCCAGCACCGCGGCTGCCTGCCCGTCATAGAGCACAATCTGATGTGCCGGGCCAACCATCACAGTGGCGACGGGGATGTCGGTCAGCAATGCTGCCAGCCGGGTTTTCTCGGCCTCCAGATGCTCGGTTTCGCGGGCGATGGCCTCTGCGGCGGTCAGCGCCGAGGCATCGAGTTGCCCGGCCAGCCCTTCGGCAGCCGCAGCCAGATCGCCCAGATAGCGGGCGCCGCGGGTGTCCAGTTCGCGTCTGACACCGGCATGGGCGCGGGCGCGCATCTGCGCAGCCAGCCGCTCGATCGGCTTGGCGACATTCTCATCAAACAGCTGCCAGATCGCAGCACATAACCCCAACAGGGAAAACCCGCTGAGCAAGCCGGAAAACAGAAAGGCGTCCATCAGCTCCGGCTGATCGGCACGAGAGTAGCCCAGCCACAGAGCACCTCCAGTCACAGCAAGGCCGCCCAGAGCCAGCAGGCAGAAAAACAGGAAGATCCGCAGACGCAGGCTGAACCGGCTGAGCATCGCTATCCCCCGCAAGCATGTGTCAGGATCGGATCACCGGCAGCGGGTTCGATCCAGTTCAGGTCTGCCGGCAGCCCGCCACTGAATTCTGCAGTACCGGTGGACAGTGCCCGCCGCCCGCTGCCGCAATCCAGCCAGACCGGCAGTTTGCTGACGGCGGCCCAGCGGCCGAAGAAATAGAGTTCGGCCAGATGCACCTGCGGGTGATCAGCGTGGCTTTTCATCGTAGCCGCGTCGATGGCGGCAAACCGGTCGATATAGGGCAGGGCATAGGTCCAAGGGCGGTAGAAACTGCGGTTCGCCACTGTCTCTGTCACTGTCAGAACCTCGGGCAATCCCGCCACGGTGCGCGAATACCAGCCGTATTCCGACGCAATTGTCACCCCGATCATTGCCAGACCTGCCGCCACCGGCGCCAACCAGCGCGGCAGGTGGCCTTTGAACGTCCGGTTCAGAAGCAGCACCACGCCCGCCACGGCAATGCCCGCAAAAATCACCGCAATCAGTTCCAGAAACATACGCTCTCCCAACCTGCCACAGGCCATTTCATCTTTCTAAAAATACTCACTTTCCGCCGCTTGGCAGATGGTTTTGCCGTCGGAAAGAGAGGCGCTCAGGCTCCTCGCAGGCGCTGTTCTCAGCTCAACATGCCTTTGCCGTGCCCGACCGCCGACTGCAGTGTCTTTACCACAACAAAGGCGTCGCGCAGATGACTTCGCTCAAAGTCCGACAGGCTGGAGGGCGCCAGGTAATTGTCCGGTGCAGACCCTGCGCGGATCTGTGCGGCCTGATGCTCCAGCCGGGTCTGGGCAATCAGATCATAGGCGTCCAGCAAGTCCCGCGCACCGGAGGGGCTCAGCACAGCTGCGGCCTCTGCCGCGTCCAGCCGGGCGCGGGTGTTCACCTCTGCCAGCTCACCCTGCAGCGCATAGATCCGACCCAGATCCACCACCGGCACCACGCCGTTGTGCTTCATGTCCAGCATATTGCGATGCTCGCCCGAACGGATGGCAGCCAGCCCGCGCAACAGGCCCAGCGGCGGCGTGTGTTTCAGCGCATTGGCAATCATATGCGCCGTGAAGATCGTGTTGGCACGGGCAGCCGCCAGCGTTTCCTGTTGCAGGTCCGCGAACAGGGATGTGTCGCCGCCGATGGGCCGCAGGTCGAACATCACCGAGGCCAGCAACTGCGCTTCGGGGCTGGGTTTGGCAATCCAGCCGCGAAAGTAGCTGCGCCAGACCTGCAGCGGCTGCCGCCAGCGGGGATTGGTGGCCATCATGTCGCCAGGGCAAAAGACATAGCCGCAGGTGTTCAGCCCACTGCAGACAAAATCGGCAAGCTGCTCGAAATAGGCTTCATCTCCTGGTGCCAGATCGTCTGACAGGATCAGGCAGTTGTCCTGATCGGATACGCCGGTCTGCTCGCGCCTGCCTTGCGAGCCACAGGCCAGCCACAGGTAGGGGACAGGGGGCGGCCCCAGGATTTCCTCTGCCAGCGCCAGCAAGCGGCGGCTGGCGGTGTCGGCAATATCGCTGATCAGCCGTGTCACCACCTCATGCCGGTTGCCGCCAGCCACCAGTTGCACCAGCAGCCGGGGGATTTCGGCTGTCACCTTGGCCATCTCCACGGCAGTGTCTGCGCGGGCGATGGCAGAGACCATCTCGCCAGTGCTTACGGCCTGAAAACGGGTAAGGTCGGTCTGGGTGACGATGCCGACCAGCCTGCTGTCCTCGGTCACCGGGATATGGCCGATGTCATGTTCCATCATCATGTGCAAAACGTCCGAGCCGATGGCGGAGGGCGCAAGCGTCAGCGGGTCCGGCGTCATCACGGCACTGACTGGAGTACTCGCAGACCTGCCTGCAGCCAGGATCCTGCCGGTGAGGTCGCGGGTGGTGAGGATGCCTTGCAGGCAGCCTGCGTCGGTGACGCAAACCGAGGAGATGAAGTGCTTGCGCATCAGCTGCGCGGCGCTTTGGCAGGTCTGGGTGCCTGCGCAGGTGACGGGGTCACGTGCCATGATGGCCTCGACGCGGGTGGTGGCCAGGCTGTTGCCGTCGTAGCTGCCGGGGCGGCGGCGGTCGAAAAACCGCGCTACGTGCGGCTCCATTTGCATCAGGGTGTAGAAATCCGCCTTGGGCAGCAGCAGCAGAATGCCGCCCGCAGTTGCGCGTGCCGAGGTCACCGCGCGGCCGCCGCGGGTCAGGCCCCGTTCGCCAAAGGAATTTCGGGGGCCAAGGATTGAAACCGGAATGCCGTTTTCGTCGGTAACTTCCACCTCGCCGCTATGCACCAGATAAAGGCCCTGCAGGTCTTCGTTCAGCGCATAAACCGGATCATCTGCAACGATGCTGATTTGCCGAAAGACCGGAGCAAGGTCCTGCAGCAGCGCAGGCTCCAGGCTGTCGTAGGGGTGGACCGAAGTCAAAAACCGGATCAGGGCGGCATCGGAAAGCGGCATGGCAAACCTGTCTTAGCAGTCATGACGGAAAACCGGCCCCGCCGACCAGACAGCCGGACGGGACCAGGAGGGATTTGGCGGGCCGTCGCAAAACGGCCCGCCAATGGGAGGTCAGTGGTCCTGTGCGGCACCGGCGCCGCGCGGAATGCGGACGCTTTCCACCAGCTCCTCGATCTCGGCCGGGATGGCTTCGCTCGACTTGGAGACGATGAAGGCAACCGCAAAATTCACAATCGCACCAATCGCACCGAAGGAGGTGGATTTGACGGTGCCCAGCAGCGGGTCCGCATCGGTAAAGGAGTTGGTGCCCGGGATGAACAGCCAACCCTTGTGCAGGAAGATGTAGACCAGCGTCACGATCAGGCCTGCCAGCATGCCGGCCACGGCGCCTTTGTTGTTCACCTTGGTGAAGATGCCCATCATCAGCGCCGGAAAAATCGAGGCCGCCGCCAGTCCAAAGGCCAGCGCCACGGTCTGCGCGGCAAAGCCCGGCGGGTTCAGACCCAGATAGGTTGCCACTGCAATGGCCACAGCCATGGCGATACGGGCCGACAACAGCTCGCCTTTTTCCGAGATCTGCGGGTTGATCGAACCTTTGATCAGGTCGTGGCTGACAGCCGAGGAAATCGCCAGCAGAAGACCCGCCGCAGTGGACAGCGCCGCTGCCAGGCCGCCCGCCGCCACCAGACCGATCACCCAGCCCGGCAGGTTGGCAATCTCTGGGTTCGCCAGAACCAGGATATCGCGGTTGAACTTGGTCAGCTCATTGCCGGCCCAGCCGTTGGCTTCGGCCACGGCCTGCAGATCGGCGTTCTTGTCGTTGTAATACTGGATTGCGCCATCGCCGTTCTTGTCTTCCCAGGCCAGAAGGCCGGTTTTCTGCCAGGTGGCCATCCAGTCATACTGCGGATCGTTTTCGATCTGCTGTACAGTCACGGCGCCGCCGTCGATGCCGCCGTTGGGCCACATCATTTCGGTGATGTTCAGGCGGGCCATGGCACCAACTGCCGGGGCGGTCAGGTACAAAAGTGCAATGAACACCAGCGCCCAGCCGGCCGACCAGCGGGCGTCCGCCACGCGCGGCACGGTGAAGAAGCGCATGATCACATGCGGCAGACCGGCGGTGCCGATCATCAGCGACAGGGTGAACAGCACCATGTTGAAAGTGTCGGAATGATGCGCGGTGTATTCATTAAAGCCCAGTTCGCGGACAATGGCGTCCAGCTTGGCCAGCAGCGGTTCGCCCGATGCAGCGTGGTCGCCAAACAGGCCGAGCGCCGGGATCGGGTTGCCAGTCAGCTGCAGCGAGATGAAGATGGCCGGGATGGTATAGGCCATGATCAGCACGCAGTACTGTGCAACCTGGGTATAGGTCACGCCCTTCATGCCGCCAAACACGGCATAGGCGAACACCACACAGGCACCGATCAGCAGGCCTGTGGTGTTGGAGACCTCCAGGAAGCGGCCAAAGGCCACGCCGACGCCGGTCATCTGGCCAATAACATAGGTGGTTGAGGCAACAATCAGACAGATCACAGCGACGATGCGTGCGGTCGGGGAATAGAACCGGTCGCCGATGAACTCGGACACGGTGAACTTGCCGAATTTGCGCAGATAGGGCGCCAGCAGCAGCGCCAGCAGCACATAGCCGCCGGTCCAGCCCATCAGGAAGGTGGAATTGTCATAGCCGGTAAAGGCAATGAGGCCCGCCATCGAGATGAAAGACGCCGCTGACATCCAGTCCGCTGCAGTGGCCATACCGTTGGTCACGGGATGAACGCCCCGACCGGCGGCATAGAATTCAGATGTGGACCCCGCGCGGGCCCAGATCGCGATGCCGATATAGAGCGCAAAACTCGCGCCCACAAAAGCCAGGTTGATGGTGAACTGGTCCATCCTATTCTTCCTCCACGCCGAATTCGCGGTCCAGCTTGTTCATCCGAAACGCGTAGAAAAAGATCAGCCCCAGGAACACCAGGATCGAGCCTTGCTGGGCGAACCAAAAACCCAGGTCGCTGCCGCCGACGCGGATGCCCGACAGGGCAGGCCGCAGCAGAATGCCAAAGCCGAATGACACAACAGCCCAGATCACCAGACTGACAAGAATGATGCGCACATTTGCCGCCCAATAGCCTTTGTCGGCTTTGGCGGTATGTGCCGCATGTGTGGTTTGATCCGCCATGGCGGCTCCTCCTTCTTCCTCCATGTCTGCCTGACGGGGTTTGCCGGGCAGGCTCTCTGTGTTTGCCTGCCGACGGGTTGACGTCGCGCAGGCATGACTCCTCCGGTCCGCCAGGGCGGTGCCGATAGGTATTCCAATGTCCGGGGGACGGGGTCCTGCGGGTGTGGCGCAGGCCCCGTTCTTGTTCGTTAGCTGGTGGCTTCGGTCACGATGGCCGCCATGTCCTGGGCGATGTCGGTGATTTCGCCCATGGCATTTGTTGTCTTCAGCACGTCTTTGCCGCTGTAATAGCTGATCAGCGGCGCGGTCTGCGCGTGATAGGCCTCCAGCCGGCTGGCAACGGTTTCTGCATTGTCATCGGCGCGGCGCGTCATTTCGGTGCCGCCGCATTTGTCGCATCTGTCGGCCTCGGCAGGCTGCTTGAAGCTGTCATGATAGCCTTCGCCGCAGCCGCCGCAGGTGTAGCGGCCGGAAATGCGGTCAACCATGGCGGCGTCGTCCACCTCAAGGCTGATCGCGGCATTGATCTTCTGACCGGTCTCTGCCAGCAGATCATCCAGCGCTTCAGCCTGCACAGTGGTGCGCGGAAAGCCATCAAGGATTACACCTTTGGTGCAATCAGCTTCTGTCAGGCGGTCGCGCAGGATGTTGATCACGATCTCGTCGCTGACCAGCTGGCCTGCTTCCATCACTGCCTTGGCTGCCAATCCCGCAGGTGTGCCAGCGGCCACCGCTTGGCGCAGCAGGTCGCCGGTGGACAGCTGCACAAAGCCGAACTTTTCCTCCAGCATCCGCGCCTGGGTGCCTTTGCCGGCGCCCGGAGGCCCCAGCAGGATCAGCACGGCGGGACGGGTGAGTACTGCCATATTCATGTGTTCATCACCCTTTGTTCGCGCGGTTTTCGATCAGGTCTTCGACCACCGACGGATCGGCCAGGGTCGAAGTATCGCCCAGCGAGCCAAAGTCGTTCTCGGCGATTTTGCGCAGGATGCGGCGCATGATCTTGCCAGAGCGGGTTTTCGGCAGGCCGGGCGCCCATTGGATCACATCGGGCGAGGCAATCGGGCCGATCTCGGTGCGCACCCAGGTGCGCAGCTCCTTCAGCAGCTCGTCCGAGGGGGCGCGGTCGTTCATCAGGGTGACATAGCAGTAGATGCCCTGGCCCTTGATGTCATGCGGGTAACCCACCACGGCGGCCTCGGCCACGGCGGCATGGGCCACCAGCGCGCTTTCGACTTCAGCCGTGCCCATGCGGTGACCAGAGACGTTGATCACATCATCGACGCGGCCGGTGATCCAGTAATCACCGTCGGCGTCGCGGCGGCAGCCGTCCCCGGTGAAGTAGTAGCCCTTGTAGTCGGAGAAATAGGTTTTCTCGAACCGTTCATGATCGCCCCAGACGGTGCGCATCTGACCCGGCCAGCTGTCCTTGATGCACAGGACGCCCTCGACGCCGTTGCCTTCGATCTCGACACCGCTTGCCGGGTCCAGAACCACCGGCTGGATGCCGAAGAACGGCTTCATCGCGGCACCCGGTTTCATTGCATGAGCGCCCGGCAGCGGGGTCATCAGATGGCCGCCGGTTTCGGTCTGCCACCAGGTGTCGACTATCGGGCATTTGCCGCCGCCGACAACCTCGTTGTACCAGTTCCACGCCTCGGGGTTGATCGGTTCACCCACAGTGCCCAGGGTGCGCAGCGAGGACAGATCGCATGTCTCGACCCAGTCGTTGCCCTGGCCCATCAATGCGCGCAGCGCGGTGGGGGCGGTGTAGAACTGGTTCACCTTGTGCTTTTCGCAGACCTGCCAGAACCGGCTGGCATCCGGGTAGGTCGGCACGCCTTCGAACATCAGCGTGGTGGCGCCATTGGCCAGGGGGCCATAGACGATATAGCTGTGGCCGGTGACCCAGCCCACGTCCGCTGTACACCAGTAGATGTCGCCATCGTGGTAATCAAAGGTGATCTCATGGGTCATCGCGGCATAGGTGATATAACCGCCGGTGGTATGCACCACGCCTTTGGGCTGGCCGGTGGAACCAGAGGTATAAAGGATGAACAGCGGATCTTCGGCGTTCATTTCGGCCGGGGCGCAATAGTCATCGGCTTCCAGCGCCATCTCGTTGTAGTCATGGTCGCGCCCGTCGACCCAGGTGGTCTGGCCGCCGGTGCGTTTCACAACCAGGCATTTCACCGTGTCTTTGGTGTGCAGCAGGGCGGCGTCGGCATTGGATTTCAGCGGCGTGTTGCGACCGCCGCGCGGGGCCTCATCTGCGGTGATCAGCACCTTGGCGTCGCAGCCGTTGATGCGGGCCGCCAGCGCGTCGGGGGAGAAGCCGGCAAAGACGATGGAATGAATGGCGCCGATACGGGCGCAGGCCAGCATGGCATAGGCCGCTTCGGGGATCATCGGCAGATAGATCACCACCCGGTCGCCCTTGCGCACACCCATGCTTTCCAGAATGTTGGCCATCCGGCAGGTGCGGCGGTGCAGCTCCCTATAGGAGATATGCTGCGCCTCGTCCTGCGGGCTGTCCGGCTCCCAGATGATCGCGGTCTGGTCGCCGCGGGTTTCCAGATGGCGGTCGATGCAATTGGCAGAAACGTTCAGGGTGCCGTCGCCGTACCAGTTGATCGAGACATTGCCAAAGCTGTAGTTCACATCCTTCACCTGGGTGAAGGGTTTGATCCAGTCGATGCGTTTGCCCTGTTCGCCCCAGAACCCTTCGGGATCGGACAGCGAGGCTTCATACATTTCCTGATATTTGGCGGCATTCACATGCGCGCGGGCAACGGTTTCATCCGACGGCGGATAGACAGCGTCTGCGTGCAACGCGTTCATTCGGTTTCCTCCCAGAATTTTATTGGCAAGACAAACGACAACGCTGTGCTGCGGCTGTCAAACCGTTTCCTCCTGGGCGCCGATAATACCGCTGTTTGAAAATTTGTGAATAAAACGCCGATTTCAAAGAGTTTATCTGTAAATGAATTTCTTGCAATTGACATATTTTGTAAAGATATGTTGTCGCAAGTGTATGCCCTATAGGGTTTTCATAGGTTTTTCTGTAAATTCTTTCGAGGTGTGTTTGCGCTCGCATCAGCCGGGATTGGCGTCGGGGCGGCGTCCTGCCGCAGGGGCGGGTGGTGTTCAGCCTGCGGCATTTTGTACTGCCGTCTTCAAATTCCGCGCTCCGGCCTCTCTCCGAGTCGCTGCGTCAACTTTCCGGCTTGGGCTTGGCAGAACGGCGATGTGCGGCTAGCCTGACCGCAAGCGCACCGTCGGCCCGTCGCCGGGCCAAAAAGGGCGCATTTCGGGAGAGTTACATCATGAACAGATTTCTGACTGCCGCTGTTGCGGCGACCGCTGGCATTGCAATGGCAGGCGAGGCCGCCGCCACCGAATGGAACGTGTCCCTCTGGGGCAAGCGCCGCGCCTTTACTGAACATGTGGAGAAACTGGCTGAGTTGGTCAGTGAAAAGACCGGCGGAGAGTTCACGCTGAACATCAGCTATGGCGGGCTGTCGAAGAACAAGGAGAACCTCGACGGGATTTCCATCGGCGCCTTTGAAATGGCGCAGTTCTGCGCCGGGTATCACCGCGACAAGAACCCCTCAATCACCGTTTTGGAACTGCCGTTTCTGGGCGTGAACACGCTGGAGGAAGAAGTGGCGGTGGCCAATGCGGTCTATGCGCATCCGGCGGTGCAGGCGGATCTGGCGCGCTGGAATGCCAAGCTGCTGATGACCTCGCCGATGCCGCAGTACAATATCGTCGGCACCGGCGAGCCGCGCGATGAACTGGGTGAGTTCAAGGATATGCGCGTGCGCGCCACCGGCGGCATCGGCAAGGCGTTCTCGGCCGTGGGCGCGGTGCCGACATCGGTGACCGCGACAGAGGCCTACAACGCAATGGAATCCGGTGTTGTCGACACCGTCGCCTTTGCCCAGCACGCGCATCTGGCCTTTGGCACCATCAACCGCGCCGACTGGTGGACCGCAAACCTGAACCCCGGCACCGTGAACTGCCCGGTGGTGGTCAATACCGATGCCTATGACGCGCTGAGCGACGCGGAGCGCGCCGCGCTGGACAGCTCGATTGCGGAGGCGATTGATCACTATCTGGCCAACTACGGCGAGCTGCTGGCGAAATGGGACAGCGTTCTGGCCGAGAAAGGCGTTGAAAAGGTCACCATCTCCGATGCCGAACTGGCTGAGTTCCGCAAAGTGGCCGCCGACCCGATCCGCGCCCAGTGGATCGAGGACATGTCAGCGCAGGGCCTGCCCGCACAGGAGCTGTATGATCTGGTTCAGAAAACACTGAGCGATCACCGCTCAGGCAGTTAACCGCAATAGGGCAGCGCCCGACCCTGCGTGGGCGCCCAAGCGCCCCCCTTTGGGAGGGTCGGGCGCTGCCCGGCCTTCAGCCGGGCGATGGGTGTCTATCTCACTGGTTGGAGAACGATGGAATGGCGGCAGGAGCAGCAGTCCTGGAGGACGGCAGCCTGATCAGCAGGCTGGACCGGATGCTATTGAATGCAGAGCGCTTGCTGGCACTGCTGAGCGGACTGGCGGTGTTCTCGCTGATGATCCTGGCAGTGGTTTCAGTCGGCGGGCGCAACGCCGCCAATGCACCGCTGCCCGGTTATGTGGACTGGATCGAACAGATCATGCCGCTGATTGCCTTCATGGGCATTGCCTTTGTGCAGCGGGATGGCGGCCACATCCGCATGGATATCTTCATCGGCGCCCTGCGAGGCCGGGCGCTGTGGCTGTTTGAGCTGATCTCGGTCCTGCTGATCTTCCTGCTGATCGCCGCCTTGGTCTGGGGCAGCTGGGCGCATTTCCTGCGCTCCTTTGATTTTGCCGCGCCCTGGTGGAGCCGCGACAGCTCCATCGATATCGGCATTCCAATCTGGCCGGCCAAGCTGTTGGCGCCGGTGGCCTTTATGGTTCTGGGATTGCGCCTGATGCTGCAGATCTGGGGGTACGGCCGTGCCTTGGTTCTGGGGCTGGAGGCTCCGGTCGCGGTGCCGCTGATCCAGAGCGCGGCAGAGCAGGCGGCCGCTGAAGCGGAGCAGTTGGCAGGCCATGACATCGACGGGCTGGCAGACGTTGCAGCGGGACAGAAAATGCACGACGAGGATCCGCACTGATGGAACCCATTGAAATCGGCCTGTGGGTGACGGGCGGCCTTCTGTTGATGGTGGTGCTGGGCATGCGGGTGGCCTTTGCGGCCGGTCTGGCTGGGCTGATCGGCCTCATTTGGATTTTCTGGGCCAAGTTCGGCTATGATCCGGCGCGTTTCGGCAAGGCACTGACTGTGTCGATCAAGATCGCAGGGCAGGTGCCCCATTCCAAGGTCTCCAGTCAGGCGCTGAGCCTTATTCCGACCTTTATTCTGATTGGTTATCTGGCCTATTACGCTGGATTGACCAAGGCCTTGTTCGAGGCCGCCAAACGCTGGCTGGCCTGGGTGCCGGGCGGGCTGGCGGTCTCTACGGTCTTTGCCACTGCAGGTTTTGCTGCCGTCTCTGGCGCCTCGGTGGCCACTTCAGCTGTCTTTGCCCGCATCGCCATCCCGGAGATGCTGAAGATCGGCTATGACAAGCGCTTTGCCGCAGGCGTGGTGGCGGCGGGCGGCACATTGGCCTCGCTGATCCCGCCTTCGGCTATTCTGGTGATCTATGCCATTATTGTTGAACAGGACGTGGGCAAGCTGCTGCTGGCAGGGTTCATTCCCGGAGCGTTTTCGGCAGTGATCTATGGGCTGCTGATTGTCGGTATTGCAGTGATCTTCAAATCCGTCGGCCCGCCGGTCAGGGGCTTCACCTGGGGCCAGCGGTTTGCGGCGCTGCCGGGCGCGCTGCCCATCGTGCTGGTGGTCGTGATCATCATCTGCTTTGTCTACAACCCCTTTGGCGGCGATGCCTGGGGCACCCCGACCGAAGGCGGCGCCATAGGTGCCTTCATCGTCTTCCTTTATGCGCTGAAGGAAGGGATGAAATGGGCGGAACTGAAGTCTGCGCTTTTGGAGACGGCCAAGCTCACTGTGATGATTTTCACCATCATCTGGGGGGTTCTGATCTATGTGCGGTTCCTAGGCTTTGCTGACCTTCCCGGTGCGTTCTCCGACTGGATCACCGCGCTGGAGATGCCACCCATGCTGATCCTGATCTGCATCCTCTTGGCCTATGCGGTGCTGGGCATGTTCATGGACGCAATTGGCATGCTGCTGCTGACCTTGCCGGTGGTTTACCCGGCGGTGATGGCGCTGAATGGTGGCGAGGCGGTTTCGGCTGCGGACAGCACCTTTGGCATGTCCGGCCCGATGTGCGCGATCTGGTTCGGCATTCTGGTGGTGAAAATGGCTGAGTTCTGCCTGATCACCCCGCCCATCGGATTGAACTGCTTTGTGGTCGCCGGCGTGCGCGATGACCTGAGCGTGCAGGACGTGTTCCGCGGCGTGACCCCGTTCTTCATTGCGGACGCCGTGACCATCGCACTCTTGGTCGCTTTCCCGGGAATTGTGCTCTACCTGCCGTCTTTGGCCGGGTAGCGGCGCGGGCGTAAGGGGCCAGCAAAGCAGATACTGACTTGCACAGCCGCTTGCCCCTGTTCGCGCCATTCAAGTCAGGGCATCGTCAAACTGACTGATAACAATGCCGGCGGTTTCGAGTGCCGTTTTACAGTGCCGGGCAATGTCCAGGGCGCAGGGGGTGTCCCCGTGCAGGCAGATGGTGTCGATCCGACTGGGGATGTGCGTACCGCTTTTTGCGATAATCGCACCTGCCTGGATCATTTCCACCACCCGTTTTGCAGCTGTTTCCGGGTCATGAATGACCGCGCCGGGAAGGCTGCGGTCCACCAGTGTGGCGTCGTCATTGTAAGCCCGATCGGCAAAGATCTCGCAGGCGGTCTTGCAGCCAAGCTGCTGTGCCGCGGTCTGCTGAGCGGTCCCTGCCAGAACCACAATGATGATCTGTGGCGCGACCGACAGGGCAGCCGCATAGCAGGCCAGTGCCAGGGCCGAATTCTCCGCTGCCATATTCGCCAGCGCGCCGTGCAGTTTCAAGTGACGGATCTCTCCGCCTGCGGCGCGGGCCATGGCTTGGGCTGCGCCCAGCTGATAGCGGATCATATTTGCAAGACTGTCATGGGGCAGCTGCATCCGCCGCCTGCCGAACCCCTGCAGGTCGGCAAACCCGGGATGAGCACCAAGACCAACCCCCTGTTCCACAGCGGCGCGCATCGTGCGGGCCATCACGTCCCAGTCGCCAGCATGAAAGCCGCAGGCGATATTGGCGGAGGTCACCACGTTCAATAGAGCGGCGTCATCGCCCATGGACCAGGGGCCGAAACCTTCGCCCATGTCGGCGTTCAGATCGACGGTTTTTGTCATGGCGCGGGCCTTTCCAAGTCATCGCCGGCAGTGGCACCGCTGATCAGCTGATAGGACAGCAGATCCCCCATGCGATGAGGGTCGCGGATCAATGGCCGCAAGGATTGCCGCAGGCTCTGGCGGCGGGTCTGTTCCTGCCGTTCGACGTTCACGGCTTCTTCCAGCGTCACGAAGCGGAATTGCAACTGCGCACCGGCAGGGGCCTGTGCGACACGCGGGAGGTCGGCGGGCAGGACAGAGCCGATGCGGGGGTATCCGCCGATCGTCTGGCACTCGCTGAGAAGCACAAAGGGCGTCCCATCGCCAGTGATCTGAATGTCGCCGGGGACAATGACCTCTGAAATCACGCTCAGGCCGGCCTCATTCCGGTAACCGTCACCGCCTGGCAAAAGCCGCACGCCCATACGGTTTCCACGACTGTCGCGGCAGAATACGTCAGCTTCAAAGCGGGCAATCTCGGATGGTTCGAAGAAATCTGTCTGCAGGCTTGGCACCACCCGCACCGTGCCGCCTTCGAAACGTGGGTCGGCATCCAGCGTCATGCCTGCCGCGGAAGGCTGCGTGTCAGCGCCGGCTGGAAGGCGCATGCCGACGTGAACGGCAGCGCCTAACCCTGCTGCAAGATGGGCGCTGCGCGCGCCCAGGCGTTCGGCAACCGCGACACCGCCGTCCAGATGCAGATAGCCATAGATGCCGCGTTCCGCTGCACCAATCGACAGGCGCTGGCCCGCTGACAGCAGATGGCTGGCGTTCCAGGCAATCCTGACACCGTCGATGCTGGCCGTCATGGGGGCGCCGGTCAGCGCGATGCGCATGTCTGCGGTGGCTTCAAACTCGCCCCCCATGCCGGCCATTTCCAGCGCCGCAAAGCTGCAGTCCTGACAAAGCAGCGCAGCCCCTTCGGCCAGCGCCAGCCGATCCGCCGCACCGCCACGCGAGAGCCCATAGGCCAGGTAGCCTGGTCTGCCGAGATCCTGGACGGTGACGCCGGGCCCGGCACGGTGAACGATCAGTGCCGGGGTCATCGCAGAACCTCAAATGTTGCGCCGCCATCCGGGACGCTGCGCATGTTGGCCAACGCTTCTGCCGTCACCGGGACGAACCGGGCCTCGTCTCCGGGGCGCAAGGCAAAGGGGGCGGCATCGTCTGGCCGAAAAAGAGAGAACGCGGTCTGGCCGATGTGGCGCCAGCCAGTGGGCGTATCTACCGGGAACAGCACCAACTGGCGGATCGCCACACAAAGCCCGCCGACCGGGACCCGCCCGGTCAATTGGGTCTGACGTGGGATAGCCCATTCCGGCGGCAGCTCTCCCAGGTAGGGCATGCCTGGGGCAAAACCGATGGTCTGCACGCGAACCTGGGCGTTTGAGATCGACGCGATGGCCTCTTCGGGCGTCAGCCCGGCGACGGCGGCGGCTTCTTCCAGTTGCGGCGCCAGCTCTGTGCCATAGACCGTCGGGATGCTCCAGCGTCTGCGCCCGCCGGGCAGCGGTGCAGCCAGCCAGTTCTGCGTGCGCAGGAGCGTTTCAAGCGCAGAGCGCACGGCCCCATGATCGCTGACGCTGATGTCAAACCGCAGATAGGCTGAAACCAGCGAGGCGGACGTCTCAAGGAGGCCTGGCAGATCCGCTGCCTCAATGGCCGCGCGAAAGGCCAGCGCAGCCCGGTTGGCCGGTTCGCTCAGGGCATCGGCAAAGCTGACAAGCAGCCCATCTGTGCCGATGGTTCGAATGTGCGGAAAGACGGTCCTGTCCGGACACTTGCCGCTGGATGTTGCGCAAGGTGATGTCATGATGTGATCCCGAAGTATCGTGCCGGCAGGTTCCGCAGGCGCTATTGCAGCGCGTCCGGAAGGAACAATGCAATCTGAGGGAAGGCGATCAATGCGGCGACCATGGCCAGCATTGCGACCACATAGGGCACTGCGCCCAGCATCACCTCGCTCATCCGACCGCTTTTGCGGGCGCCTTGCACCACATAAAGGTTCAGCCCCACCGGCGGCGTGATCAGCGCCATTTCGATCAGCACGATCATCAGGATGCCGAACCAGATCGGGTCAAATCCCTGCTCCACCACCAGCGGGACGATGATTGGGATAGTGACCACCATCAGCGAAAGCGTTTCGATGAAGAAGCCAAGAATGATGTAGATGCAGACCACAACCAGAATGGTCATCATCGGTGTGAGCCCCAGTCCGCTCAGGAAATCCTGCAGCTCGCGCCCCAGCCCGGCAGAGGCCAGGGTGAAGTTCAGAAAAGAAGCTCCGATCACGACCAGCATGATCATCGACGTGATCTTAACCGTACCTAGAATGGCATCATGGAACATCTGCAGGCTGACCCCGCCAAAAAAGGCTGCGATTACGACGGCGCCAGCCACCCCCACTGCCGCGGCTTCGGTTGGCGTCGCCCAGCCTTTGTAGATCGTGCCGATGATCACCGTGAACAACAGGATAATTGGCACCAGCTGCACCAATGCGCGCAGCATTTCGGGGAAAGGGAAGACCCGGCGCGCGCCGCCCAGAGAGGGGCGGATCATGCAGATGATCATGGTGATCACGATGAACCCCAGCGCCAGGCCGATCCCCGGCACCAGCCCGGCAAGGAACAGCCGGGGGATCGAAGTCTGGGTCAGGAAACCATAGACGATCAGATTGATGGAGGGCGGGATCATGATGCCCAGCGTGCCGCCGGCCGCAATGGCGCCGGAAAACAGTTTCGGATCATATCCCAGTTTTTCGGCCTGCGGCATGGCCACGGTGGCCACGGTCGCCGCAGTTGCCACGGAAGAACCTGATGTGGCAGAGAACAGGGTGGCGGTGGCCACATTGGCATGCACCAGCCCACCCGGCAGCCAGCTGACCCAGCGATCCAGCGCGGCATAGGTTCGCGTGGCGATGCCAGAGCGTACCAGGATCTCTCCCAGCAGCACGAAGAACGGGATGGCGATCAGCGTGGCATTGTTCGAAGTCGACCACGTGAGGTTGCCAAGCCCTCGGATCAGCGGGAAGGAGCTGAAGAAACTGTCGACGCCAAAGCCCAGTAGAAACAGGACGATCCCAACAGGAATTGACAGGCTGAGCAGACCCAGAAGGCCGATGGAGATATAGACAATCACAGGGCCGCGTCCTTCTCGCCGAAGGTGCCGATGGCTGCTTCGGATTGCATGAACTCACCTTTCAAGACCAGATTGAGCGCGGCAGCAAAGGTGACCCAGGCGCAGAGGGCAAACCAGAGCCAACCTGCAAACCACGGCAGCTGCACCAGCGCCAGCGGTGTTTCCAGGGGGGTATTGGCGCGCGACCCATTGGCCAGTGACCGCGCCAGAACCGGCCATGATTTCAATGCGATCAGCGTGACGGTGCCCGACAGAACCAGAAGGGAAAAGAGGTCGAACATTGCCCGTCCCCTGGCCGCCACCCGGCTGCGCAGCAGGTCGATGCGCACATGCCCCAGCTCCAGCAGGGCGTAGCTCATCCCCCAGGACGTCGCGATCGCCATGACATAGCCGCTGACTTCGTCTGTGCCACCAAAGGAGGATCCCAATTGCCGTAAGCCAATGTCAAGAAGGACAAAGCCTGCGCAGGCCAGAAGCATGAGGCCGGTCGAAATTGCGACCCAGCGGTTGAGCCGTCGCAGTAATGCCAGAATAGGCTGTGCCATTGGAATCCCCGTTCTTTCAGTCTTAGTGGGCAATGGTCACGCCGACGGCCTTGCCGACAGAGGCGTTCCAGCGTTCGGCCCATTCCGGTCCGGCGCGCTCAGCCCATTCGGGCAGCACCTGGCCGACCAGCACGTCGCGTGCCTTTGCAAAATCGGCATCGGACACATCAACCAGCGTCATGGAACGCGCGTCCCCCGCCGGGCAGTCTCCGTTGCCGGTGAGGCAGGCAATGTCATTGACCAGCGCATCCTGTGCACTTGCCCAGGCCGGGGTCTCAAAGTCGGCGGCGACCCGAGCGCTGATCAGCGCCTGTGTTTCAGTGTCCAGGCTGTTCCATTTGTCCATATTGATCGCAGTCACGACACTGTCCCAGCCACCCAGCGGGATTGCCATCAGATGGGTCGAAACCTCCCACCAGCCGGCGCTGTATCCGGAGCCAGCACCGGTTACGGCGCAATCAACCACGCCTTTTTGCAGCGCGCCCGGCACCTCTGAGAAGCTGACGTTAATGCCTTCGGCCCCCAGCGCTTCGAGGAATTTGGCGGTCATTCGGCCTGAGGCGCGCACTTTCAGCCCTTTGAGGTCGTCCAGCGCCGCCACTTCTGCGTTGCAGAACACCACCTGCGGCGGATAGGGCGCGATGGCCAGAACGTGGCTGTTGAACCTGTCACGATAGATGTCAGCCACCATCGGGCGGGCGGCATCCACCATGACGCGGGCCTCGTCTGCCGACAGTGCAACCAGCGGTACATCCAGACCTTCCAGTTCCGGCGCGTCGGCCACGGCGTAATCCGCCACCGTCATCGCCACGTCATAGACCCCTTCGCCAAGCAGGCGATAGACATCCCCGACGCCGAGGTTCATCTGGTTGTGGGTGGTCAGTGCCACATTGATCTTGCCGCCCGAGGCTTCCGGCAGGGTCTCGCCCCAAAAGGGGGCCTCGTATTGTTTGTGAAGCGGCAGGCCGGACCAGCTTCCGACAACCGACAGGTCCTCGGCCATTGCGGGGACTGCCAGCGCGGATGTCGCTGCGATCAGGGTCAGGGTTCTTTTCATTGTGTGTCTCCTTGTTGGGTTGCTTTAGCGTTTTTCATTGTTGAAAGACAAAATCGGGCTTTCGGCGTTTTCGGGAACATCGGTAATCAGCATGTGGCCGGGCTTGTGGGTGATGCAGAGCGGCAGACGGGCAGCCTCGATCGCCACCTGAGGCGTCACACCGCAGGCCCAGAACACCGGCACTTCGCCGGGGCCAACCGGAGCAGGATCACCCCAGTCGGGCTGCGCAATGTCCATGATCCCGATTTCCGCCGGATCACCGCAATGGATCGGCGCGCCATGCGCCAGCGGGAAGCGGCGGGAGATTTCAGTGACCTCTTCCAGCCGGTCTTTGGGGATCGACCGCATGCTCACCACCATGGCGCCGCCAAAGGGGCCGGCGGGCACGGTTTCGATGCTGGAGCGGAACATCGGCACGGTCTGGTTCTTGTCGATATGCCACAAAGGAATGCCCGCCCGTTGAATTGCGTGTTCGAAAGTGAAGGAGCACCCCAGCGCAAAAGCCACCAGATCGTCGCGCCACAGATCGGAAATATCTCCCGCCGTCGCGTCCAGCTGCCCATTGCGGTAGATGTTATAGGCCGGCACATCGGTGCGGATATCTATGTCACGGCCCAGCGTGAACATCCTGGGATTGCCAGTGTCGGACACAGCTGTCAGCGGGCAGGGCTTAGGGTTTCGGTGGCAAAACCGCATGAAATCCAGCGCATGCGCCTCCGGCAGAATGGCCAGATTGGCCTGCAGCAGCCCCTGTCCCAGCCCGGCGGTATGCGAATGATACCGGCCGCTTCGGAACGCAGCGCGCAGGGCCTGCGGATCGCTGTGTTTTAAGGTTTGATATGTAACGGGCACAGACACCTCCTCTGCTTCAGAGGAGTGTCACGGCAGGTAGCTATAAAATCAAATCGAATGATTTTTTAGCAAGCGATCAACTATTTTTATCATTCATGTGATCGACAGCCACTTCAAAGGCGGTTTTTGCGGCGGTTTCAATCAGATGGCTTTTGGGTTCCCCCATGTAGGAAGCGGAGAATTGCAGCGGGTTTGGTATCCAGCCCGGATCGAACTCGCGGATCCGGCCTTCGGCGGCAAAAGCCTGCCCCAAAGACTTGGGCAGAACCGCAACCCCCAGGTTGGCCTCGACCAGCCGGAAACATGCCGAGAGGGAGGAGGACGGAAACAGCGACACACCGGGCCCCGCGCGTTCCAGCAGCATTTCCTTTAACTCGCGGTAGGGTCGGGTGTTGCGGGCATAGGTCATTACCGGCCGGGTCAGATAGCCGCCCTGGGCAATGTCCGCGGGCGCATCCGCGGCAGCGTACCATGCCAGTTCAAACCCGGGCAGTTCGATATTGTCGACGGCGTAATCCGAGATCGGCCCCAGCAAAATCGCCAGATCGATTTCGCGGTTCAGCAGCCCGGCCCGAAGGTGCACCGAGATATCGACGTTGAACTCGATTTCCAGCTTTGGGTAAAGCCCGTGCAGCCGCGAAACCAGTTCGGGCAACCAGCATTGCGCGATGGTTTCCGAGACCCCCAGCCGCAGATGGCCTTCAAGCCCGGCAGGGTCGGCCACAATTTTTTCGACCCGTTCCGACAGATGTTCGAACTGTTCGGCATAGGCCAGCAGCAACTCGCCCCGGCGGGTCAGCGTCATGCTGCCCGACGTCCGGTCGAACAGCGCGCAGGACAGGCTGTCCTCAAGGTTCTTGATCCGCGCGGTTACGGCCGGCTGGGTCAGGTTCATTCCGGCGGATGCCTTGCGCACGCCGCCCAGCCGCACAACGGTCAGAAAGGTTTTTAGCTGGTCCAGATTGATTCTGCTCATAGCGGCATTCTCGCAGTCTCGTGCGAAATGAAAACTCGTTTGATTCTGGCCGCGGTCCTTGGCAATGCCACCAGCCGGATCTTGGCATCCGCGCTTTCAGCCTTTCAGGGGGCGTTTTGGCAGAATGGGACTTGGGACGCCGCCCCTGCTTTGCCCGATGACGGCAGGTCACGCGGCTGATCCCGCCTTGGCCGCACGCAGTCAATGGATGCATGAGGAAAAAGCAGCTGTAGATTTCGCCGCCCTGCCAGTCATGCATCAGCCGCAGTTCGGCCGCTGTTTGTAGGCTTTGGATATGCTACACCGTGGCACGCTCGAATCGAGACCCTCCGAAATCCGCTGAGAACACGGTGAACTCAGGAGAAATCGCGCGACGCGAAGTTTGAAGATAAATGGAGTTAACGCTTTGAAAAATAACGCACAAAAAGCAGCGCGTTTAAGCGTGGCCCCGATGATGGATTTGTGCGACTGACGGTAAGATATTGTTTTGTAATTGTTTTTTAGGGGTGATTTCGGCGCGTAGCACATATGTAGCAATCGTCCCTTTCTGACAGTGAAGCTGTGCTCCACCTTCCTGAGGATGCAATATTTCTGTTTGGTCTTCAAATGAATGTGCCGGGACCTCACGAAGCGCCCGGCCATCCCATTGAGGTTTCAAACGACGGTCGCAAGAAGGGTGTCCGTATCCCGGATTGCTGCCAGCTTATCGTCGAGCGCTACCTTGGCTTTTTTGAACTGCTTCCAGCGATATGCGAGATTCACATACTCGACGACTTTCTGATCTTGTTCCCAGACCAGATCCACGTCCTGCGTTATTGCAGTATCACCTTTGCCCTCACGAATTTCATTCAGGGTTCTGCGGATCTGTTCACCCATGACGTCGATTAGATCCTGGTCGATCTGCTGAAGCCCCTGGCGCTCTCGGAGGGATTGAAGGCTATCGAGGATGGTTGATCTAATGGATCCTTTGGGGGTCAGGCTGCCTGCGAGCCATTCTTCGGCCAACAATCGCCCCAGAACGATTGCGTCGAGTGTCAACTTGTGTACGTCGCGTTCGATTTCGATGTCCAATGTGGTCTCCTTCGGTTTGAGCGGTCATCTGTCAGTGGTGAGCCGGCATTGCGCTGGCTCTCAAGCCGCCAACCCCAGATTGACAGGGGGTGACGCTGCGCCGTCATGCGACAAGATCTGTTTCGATCAATGCGATCAGATCCGGGTCCTGGTGCTGACAGATTGCTTCTTTCAATCCTTCGGTGAGTAGACAGAGCTCCTCCATGATGGGCGATGCCGGGTCGATTTCGGCGAAGTATGCCGCTTCGAGAGTCTCGATGTCATGCACATTGCTCAGAGACAGAAGACCATGGAGTGCAGCAATCCTGTATCTCAGTCTTCGTGTCAGACTGCGTGCGCTCATGAGGTCGCCGAGTAGGGCCTGCGTCCGACGAAGGGCGGGCTGGCCACCTAAAAGGAGGGAAGCATTTTGCAGGGCTTGGTTATGAGACGACATGAAATCCCGAAGGCCTTTCAGTGCGTCCTGGTGAAAGTCGAACATTGTGTTCTCCTATGCAGCGCCAAAGCATGATGCCGTGGCTTCAAGGCGACTGAATTTCCTTTCGAATGCGCGGTTGTCGTGTGAGAGGCTGCTTTTCTCTCGGTTGATAGGCTGGGCTGGTTGTTTCTTCGGGGTTCATGTCGAAATCCCGACGAAACACCTGCCGCCGCCAGTTCATCCTATTTGAATTCAAACATCTCGAGCTCTCCCTGGTTGGCTATCTCGCGGAGCTCGGCCTGTCCTTTCATGCGTTGGGCCATCGCCAGAGCTTCACCTTGGTATGCCTCAGCTGTCGCATGGTTACGTTGTCCGCAGGATGCCATCGCCAGGTCTGTTCCTGCTTGTCCCATTTCTATTCCCATGAAAGTGTGCAGAACCGTACGAGCGATGTGCTCTCCGGTTCCCACTTCTCTCCGCCAGCAATCCGAAACATATCCATAGGCGACAGGAGTTCCGTCGATGTTGATAAACAGGGAACGTTTCTCTGCGAGGCAGGTCTGGCGCATGTGATCGAGCCAAGCAGGATTGGCACCACGCAGGATGAGAGCGTCGATCAGGACATTGAGCCGTGGATCAATGTCTGTTGTCCACGCATAGCCGCTCTTGGAGAGTTCGGTTTCAATGGTGTATTGGGTGCCGGTCCAGAACAGGTTTTCGCCAAAGACAAATCGCGTGTCAGCAAGGCGGACCGGCATGACGGAAAACAACGCCAATGCTGCCGCGCGGTTGCGCTGCGCATGGCGGCTTCTTGGGCAGACGTGTTCTTCAGAACCCTGCAGAATGTCACGAGCTTGCTCGATCAGCGCCACCGGCGAGTAGCCGGTTTTCTGCAGATGGTTGAATTTCTTGCTTTTCACCTTGCGGGCTTGAGCTTCGTAAATTCGAACGAGATCGGCCAGCAGATCGAGTGTTTCTGTACCAGCCGCCACGTATCGAGCGAACTTTTGCACCGCTGCGAACGAAGACCGGAGGGTTCCCGGGGCCACTCCTCGGTTTCGAAGATCGCGTGCATATGCGCGCACTGTTTCGGTGGACAGAGCATCCGGTAATCCAGCTGCGCGGGCCGAAAAAAGGAACTGACGCATTTTCATTTTGTGGGTATCCATCATTCCTTCTGCAGGAGGTAATTCTCCGTTTTGATCGAAACCCGCATCCATGTCTGCGAATGCTTTTCTCCAGGCCGAAGGCAATTGGTCGAACTCCACGGATTTGGACAGTCGGCGCGACTTGGGTTTCGACTTCTTCTTGCGTTTTGCTTCGCGTGATCGGATGGCTTCCTCCAGGGCCAGAACCGAGGGGTGGCCCGGGAAAATCGCCACGATCGCATGTTTGAGACGACGAAGCCGGTTCTCCGATCCATTCCTGGAATCAAACTTCAGGAATTCCTGCGCAGACAGGGCTTCCATCGACGAAATTCCGCGTGTTTCGAGGAAAGCCAGAAGATCATCGACCAACCTCAATTCTTGAACCGTGGCCGCGGCCATATTGGGATTTCCAATCAGGAGATCCCAGCGTTGAAGCCTAAGAATGTCGTTTTTCGAGCGGTAGTCTGGGGTTTTCATCGGCTGAGGCTCGACAGATCCAGAATGAATTTTTGAACTTCCGTGCGTTTGGCGCGTTCATTCACCCAGGCATAATTCTTGCGAACGGTTGCGGGGGTGTCGTCGAGCAATCTCTCGAGGAGGTCCCATCTGCCTGGGTTGTGTTGCAGCAGAAGCGAGGCGAGGCCATGCCTGAATTTATGCGGTGTCATCGGCAATCCGGCGCTTCGGGTTTGGCGCTTGAACCAGCCCAGGAAGGTTCTGTATTCCAGTGCTTCCCTGTATTTGAAACCAGGAAACAGGTGAACGCTTTCTTCGTGGTTTGGGAAGAGGGGGCGAATTTTTTCGAGATACCAGAGGATGACTTCGAGGCCATTCAAATTGTTGGGCTGTATCGGGGCCCAAATTTCCACATCGTTCTTGGTGTGCTCGGGCCCGAGATTGATTGTGGCATGCTTGGTTTTTCGTGACGGGAGATGGAAGGTTCTGCCCGGGCCGCGAAATATCAACTCCAAAGCACTTTCGATTCTTATGGGAGCCCCGCGTGTTTCGAGGGCGCAGATGGCAGCGACCGTTCCGATCTGTCGGATCCGCGTAATCTCCTGCGATTTCGGGTTGAATTCAACGCCAGTAAGCCGGTCGAGCAGTTCATTGACCTGATTGCGCAAATGAACATGCATCGACAGGAATTTCATTGTCTGCTGTGGTGATGCCAATAGGTTCTCACAGAATTTGCGTGAAGTGGGTGACATGTCGTTGCTGGCCTTCTTCCCATTTCGCAGGAACCGGTTGGCTCTGAGATGGCTTTTCATGAGGGAAGGATCGACGTCATTTCTGGCCATGACGACGTAGTTGGATTTGAGGTAGTCATACGCTGTTCTTGCCGAGATATGGCCCTTTTGATCTTCATGTTGGCTCCAAAACCGAACAACATCGGCCGCATACTCAGGCGTCATGAGGTCCTGCAGGCCCAATTTTGTATGTGGCTGTAGCCGACCACTGCGAAAAAGTGTGCTGACGAATTTCCGCATCGCTGCCAGCTTGAAATTTACGCTCGAGACTGAAGCGGTTTTCACATGTTCCTGCTCAACAGGATCGAACTCGGTCAGCGTGGCGTTGCGCACCCAATCATCGATTTCATCAGCGATATGAGGAGGAATGAGATGAAGGTTTTCCTGGCGGCGAGGTTCAGGGGAGGGAAAGGGAGCAACGGGAAGATAGCGGCACAAATTGTCGTCGTGGCGATATTTGTTCAGCGTCTTGAATGCCCGCTGAAGAGTTTTCCATTCGTTGGTTTCCAGGGTTGGGGAAATGGCGTCCAACCAGTCCTGACACACCTGGCTTGGTTTGATGTCGCTTGCCCGCGCTACGTCAGCCAGCTTCCTGACAGGGATGAGAATCTGTTTGGCACGGTGTTTCCGTTCGCCTTCTGTGACAGCGTGAGGTTCCAGGGCGGTCAGAAGTTCCGCCCATTCGTCGACCCGGGCACGGCGTTCTCTGGCTGCTTCAGCTTCGCCTGTCGCGTTTTTGACCGCTGCAATGATCTTTCGCCTCGTTGCTTTGTAGGCCTTCTCTGATTTGCTGAGAGAGGGATCGAACCCATGGAGTGGCAGTTGCTGTTTTATCAACGTCAGATCTGCGGGGATTTGATTGAGAACTGCACCATCAGTCAGGTGCGGGTAGCGACCTACAGCGTTGGCGTAGTCATTATTGCCTGCCGCCACCTCTCGGTCTTGAACGTCTTGCAGGGTCATTGCGGTGATTGGTTTATGAAAGCTCATTTGGGCCTCTTTTTTTGTCCGCTAAATGACAAATTGGCCGTTATCGCTGAAACCAAAGCGGAAAATGACAAAAACCTGCGGATATTCCGGAGCCGAATATTCGGCGGTGTTTGTCATTTTGCCCGCTATCGGTGTCATTGACCGATAATCATCCAATTCCGCGCCGGAGAGTCATTTGGCGAACGGAATATTGTTCAACCTTTTGGCGCCTGGCGTCGCAAAGGGGCGTTGTTGCACAAAGGCCGTAGAGGATTCACTTTGCGAATCCCGTAGGTTAGATCGGCGGCATGCCGAAGCCTGCCTCTTCCCGCTATCGAACAACGAACTGGTCCAACTATAACGCATCACTTCGAAAGCGCGGCTCTCTGCTGGTCTGGTTTGACCGCGACATGACCTGGTTCGCCGAGCGATGCGGCAAACGCGGACGACCGGAGACCTTCTCCGATGCGGCCATCCAGTTCTGCCTTAGT
>NZ_JBNAFX010000038.1:0-39393 GCF_049800895.1 Leisingera sp. S232
CCTCCGTGTCTGTTGGCCTTCAGCTTTCGCGGAAGGCTTTGACGAAGTAGTCGGACAGCGGCTTGATGAGGTAGGCCAAGGGTGAGCGGGCGGCGGTGCGGATGTAGCTTTCCACCGGCATCCCCGGGATCAGCACCGTGCCCGCAGGCAGGCGGCCGCGTTCGCCGGGGTTCAATTCAATCTCGGCGCGGTAATAGGAAACCCCGCTGCCCTGGTCGTCAAAGGCATCCGCCGAGACCTGGGTGACATGGCCAAAGAGCTCTGGCGTCGTGCGCTGGTCCAGCGCCGAGAACCGCAGCGTCACCTCCTGGCCGGTGTAGAGCTGGTCGATATCGGTGGGGGCGACCTGTGCCGCGATCACCAGAGGCCGGTCCTGCGGCACCAGGTACAAAACCGGGTCGGCCGCGCGGATCACCGAGCGCGGCGTCTGCACCTGCAGCCCGTAGACAATGCCCGACACCGGCGCGGTGATGTCCAGCCGCGCCAGCCGCCCCTGCAGCGAGCGGCGGTTCTCGGCCAGCTCCAGCTCCTGGTAGCGCAGGTCGCGCAGCCGGCTGATCGCCTCCTCGCGCTGGCCGGTGGCCAGTTTCAGGATCTCGATGTCGATTTCGGTGATACGGCCCTCGGATTGCGCTTCCGAGGCCACCAGCTCTCCCAGGCGGCCCTGCAGGTCGGCCTCGGTGCGGCGCAGGTTCAGGACCGTCGCCGCCTGCGCCAGGCCGCGGTCCAGCAGCGACTGCTGGCTTGCCAGCTCCTCGCCGATCAGCTCCAGCTGCACCGTCATCGACTGCTGCTGTGCCTGGATGCCACGGATCTGCTCCTGGATCTGGCTGCGGCGCTTCTCCAGCTGTTCGATCTCGCGGGCGGTGGTGTCCTTGCGGGCTTCGAACAGGCGGCGCTGGCCCTCCACCAGATCCTTTACATCCGGCAGCTGCTCTGTGGCCTGCAGAAGTTCCGGCTCAAAGGTGATTGCGGCGGCGGTGTCGCGCTCGGCTTCCAGCCGGCCGCGGCGCGCCATCAGCTCGAACAGCTGGCCCTCGATGATCACCAGCTGCGAGGTCAGCTCATTGGCGTCCAGCCGCAGGAGCGTGTCGCCTTCGGCCACGGTGTCGCCTTCGTCGACCAGGATCTCGGCCACGATGCCGCCATCCAGATGCTGCACGATCTGGCGGTTGCGGTCGACCTCAATGCGCCCTGTCGCCACCACCGCGCCGGAAATCGACGACAGCACCGACCAGGACCCGAAGCCGCCCACCAGCACCAGCAGCGCCAGCAGGCCGATGATCAGCGGCCGCCGGGCAGGCCATTTGCTTTCGATGCTCATCGCACGCCTCCTGCGCCGGTTGCCTGGCGGATGTTCTGATGGTTGGCGACCATTTCCTGCAGCACCTTGTCCTTGGGGCCAAAGGCGGTCTGGGTGCCGCCGTCGATCACCAGCAGCATGTCGCATTCCTGGATGGCCGCCGGGCGGTGGGCCATGATCAGCACCGAGCGCCCTTCCGCCTTGATCTGCTTGATCGCCTGGTTGAGCGCGATCGAGCCTTCATTGTCGAGGTTGGAGTTGGGTTCATCCAGGATCACGATCACCGGATCGGCATACAGCGCTCGGGCCAGCCCGACCCGCTGCATCTGACCACCCGACAGCCGCCCGCCGGTGGCGGTGACCCTGGTGTCATAGCCTTCGGGCAGCTTCAGGATCATCTCATGGGCGGCGGCCTTCTTGGCGGCATCCACCACTTTGGCGGCATCCGGCTCTGGCTGCAGCCGGGCGATGTTCTGGGCAATGGCGCCGTCAAACACCTGCACCCGCTGCGGCAGATAGCCGATATGGCCGCCCAGCACATCCGGCGCATATTGGTCCAGTGCGGCCCCGTCCAGCCGCACCGAGCCCGCCGCTGGCGGCCAGACCCCGGTCAGCGCCCGCGCCAGCGTCGACTTGCCCGACCCCGACGGCCCGATCACCCCGATCGCCTGGCCCGGCTGCACCCGGAAGTTGACATTGCGCAGCAAGGGCGTCTTGCCGCCCGGCGGCACCGCCGCCATGCCCTGCACTTCCAGCAGGGCCTTGGGTTTGGGCAGCGCGGTGCGGGTCTCTTCCTGCGGCACCTTGGCCAGCAATTCCGCCAGGCTGTGCCAGCCCTTCATCGCCCGCTGCACCAGCGGCCATTGGCCCAGGCCCAGTTCAATCGGCGCCAGCGCCCGCCCCATCAGGATCGAGCCTGCGATCATCGCGCCCGGCGTCACTTCGCCCTGCAGCACCAGATAGGCGCCCAGCCCCAGCATGGCCGATTGCAGAAACAGCCGCAGCGTCTTGGTCAGCGTGGTGAAGCCACCACCGGTGTCATTGGCTGTCACGCTGTCGCTCAGCGCTGCGTCCCGCGCCTGTTTCCAGCGGCTGAAGGCGGCGCCGCGCATGCCCATCGACTGGATCATCTCCGCCTCGTTGCGGATCTCCTCGGACATCAGATTGGCCTTGTGGCCGGTTATATTGGCCTGCTGCATCGGAGCTCGGGTGAACAGCTGGTTCATCAGCGCAATCACCACCAGCACCGCACCGCCTGCCAGCGCCAGCAGCCCCAGCCAGGGGTGGAACAGGGCGATGCCGGCCAGGAACACCGGCGTCCAGGGCAGGTCAAAGGCGGCGCCGAGCACCGGCGAGGCAATCAGCCGCTGCACCGATTCCAGGTCCTGCAGCCCGGTCTGCGCCACCGGATCCTGCGCCACCGCCGAGCGGCGGGTCATCGCATCAAACACCCGTTTGTCGAGCGCCGACTGCAGCCGCGCGCCGACCCGCGCCATGATCCGGCCGCGGGCGTAATCCAGAAACCCCATCATCGCGTAGAGAAACACCACCAGCAGCGACAGCGCCAAAAGCGTCGCCTCCGACCGGCTGCCCAGCACCCGGTCGTAGACCTGCATCATATACAGCGGGCCGGTCAGCATCAGCAGGTTCACGAAAAAGCTGAATATCCCGGTGAACCAATACAGACCCCGGCTCCGCCGACGCACCTCAAGCAGTTCATCATATCCGTTCTTGTAAAGGCTTTTATTCATCATCAGACTGCAATAGTGGTTCTTTGGCTTCAGGTCAGTGCTGGATTTGTACCAGTTGTGGCACGAGCCCGCAAAAAAATGTAATCAGACTGGAAATCGGCAAGAGAACCCTTATTTGCCCTCCGACGCGCCCATTCCAGTACCAATTGGACACTTATCCGAATGCCTTTGATGTTGCGACCGCTTAAATTGATATCTGCGCTAATTTTCGCCGTTTTTGCAGCGGGCTGCGCCACGCAGGATCCGGTTGCACGCGCCTCCGGAGAGGTGTTCGACCCTTATGAGCGGACCAATCGCACCATTCACGCCTTCAACCGCGGCGTTGACCGGCTGGCTTTTCGCCCCGCCTCCAAAGGCTATGTGGCGATTGTGCCGGAACCGATGGTGACAAGCTTCTCCTATTTTGCGGAGAACCTGTCGATGCCGGGCCAGATGGTCAATGCGCTGCTGCAAGGCGACCTGAAAACGGCCGGCAATGCATTTTCGCGCTTTGTGATCAACTCGACCGTGGGGTTTGCCGGCCTCGCGGATCCGGCGAGCGAGTTCAAGGTGCCTGCGGTTGATACCGATTTCGGTGAAACGCTGCATAAATGGGGCGTCGGTGAAGGCGCCTATGTGGAGCTGCCGCTGCTTGGCCCCTCTACCAGCCGTGATGCGGTCGGGGTTGCGGTCGACTTTTTCACCAATCCGCTGGGATATGCCGAGCAGAATACTGCCGACAACATCACCATCTACGCCGAGATCGTGCGCCGCATGGGCGATCGTGGCAATTATTCTGACACGATCGACTCGATTCTCTACGAGAGCGCCGACAGCTATGCGCAATCGCGCCTGATTTATCTGCAGAACCGCCGGTTTGAGCTGGGGGATGGCGAGGAGATCAAGGAAATCGATCCGTTCGAACTGGATACTGAAGGATTTTAAGTATGGACCGCCGCACATTCCTGACCGGCCTGAGCGCAGGCGCCGCTGCCTTGGTAGCCGCCCCGCAGACGTTGTGGGCTCTGACTGAAAGCAGCGCCAGCAAGCTGATCAACAGCCTGGTTGCAGACATCAACCGGGTGATTGACTCCGGCAAGGGCGAAAACGCCATGTTCCGCGAGTTTGAGCGGATCTTCCAGCGCTACAGCGATACCTCCTATATCGCAGCCTATGCGCTGGGTGTGGACGGGCGCCGCGCCACCAAGGCCCAGAAAAAGGCGTTCTCCAAGGCCTTCCAGGGCTATATCTCGCGCAAATACGGCAAGCGCTTCCGCGAATTCATCGGCGGCAAGCTGGAAGTCAAAGGCGTCAAGAAGGTGAAGAAATGGTACGAGGTGAGCACCATTGCCTACCTCAAGGGCCAGTCGCCGTTTGAAGTGACCTTTCTGGTGTCGGACCGGTCCGGCCGGGATCTGTTCTTCAATATGTTCATTGAGGGCGTGAATCTGCTGCTGACCGAGCGCACCGAAATCGGCGCGATCCTGGACAGCAAAAAGGGCGACATCGACGCCCTAATCGCCGAGCTGAAACGGCTGAGCTGAGTTTCCCCGGTACTGAGATACATCGTCAAAGGCTCCCTGCGGGGAGCCTTTTCTTTGGCAGCTTTGCACATTCTCTACCTCAAACCTTCTTTGGAGGTGCGAAGGCTTCCGTGGCTCTCCCGCCCGTCGCGGCGGCATCAAAGATGGCCGCGCTCCCGTTGGGCCAGGCGCCCTGCCCTGCGGGCAGGGCGCGCGCCGCGCCGTCAGGCGCGGCGCCGGACCCAACTGGCGCAGGCCTCCGCAGGTGGCCAAGCCGGGCGGGAGCACCCCCGTCCCGGTTGCGGCTCGCACTGCGGTCTCAATTGCCCAGGATGTCTCGCAGGATGTTGTCGACGGCACGGCCCAGTTCCTGGCCCAGCTTCGGCCCCTGGCGGCGGGGCTCGCGCCGGGCAGGCTGGGGCGGTGGGGCGATCGGCGCCGGTTCCAGCATTGGCAGCGGCTTCGGCGCCAGCCCGTCGTGCACGCGCACCATGGTTTCGCGCCAGATCTCGGCGGGCAGACCGCCGCCGGTCACGCCTGACAAAGGCGTGTTGTCGTCGTAGCCCATCCAGACACCGGCCACATAGTCCGCGGTGAAACCGATGAACCAGGCATCCTTGGCCGCCGACGTGGTGCCGGACTTGCCTGCTGCCTGCCAGCCCGGGATCTGTGCTCGCTGGCCTGTGCCGCCGGCAATCACCTTCTCCATCATCCAGACCAGCTGCTGCGCGGCCTCTGGCCGGATCACCCGCTCACCCATGCCGCCGCTGGCCCCCATCAGCGCCTCGCTGTCCTCAACCAGTTTGAGCTCTGTCACCCCGTAAGGCGTCACGGAAGAGCCGCCATTCAAAATACCCGCATAGGCACCGGTCATTTCCAGAAGCGTGCTCTCTGAGGCCCCCAGCGCCAGTGCGGGGCCTGCCGCCAGATCACTGTCGATGCCAAAATCCTTGGCCACCAGGCTCACCTTATCGCGTCCGACCGCCTCTGATACTTTCACCGCCGGCACGTTCAAAGAATCCCTGAGCGCCCGTGCGAGCGTCACTTCGCCGTAAAACTTATGGGTGTAGTTCTTGGGGCACCATTGACCCGACCCGGGAATGCTGAGGCAGTATTTTGCATCCAGAACCCGATCATAAGGCGAATAGCCCAGCTCAATCGCGGTTGCGTAAACAAAGGGTTTGAAGGCCGACCCTGTTTGCCGCTTGGCCTGGGTTGCCCGGTTGAAGACGCCGGACACCCGGGTCTTGCGACCGCCCACCATCGCGCGCACGGCGCCGTCGGCGCTCATCACCACAATCGCGGCCTGCGCCTTGGAGCCCGGGCGCACCTTGTTGTCGAAAACATATTTCAGCGCATCTTCAGCAGCGGTTTGCAGCCGCTGATCCATGGTGGAGCGGATCACCACATCCTCGGTGGTCTGGTCGCCCAGGAAATCCGGGATGCTGTCCATTACCCAATCGGCGAAATATCCGCCCGCCCGCGCCGCCGCGGCCTCGCTGAGCACTGCGGGCTGGTCCTGATATTTCTGCATTTGGGCCGTGGTCAGATAACCCTGCTCCTGCATCAGCCGCAGAATGGTAGCCGCCCGGCCCTGCGAGCGCTTCAGATTGTTGGTCGGCGCCAGCGTCGAGGGCGCGGTCAGAAGACCTGCCAGCATTGCCCCTTCGGCCGGGTTCAGCTGGTTTGCCGACTTACCAAAATAGCGCTGCGCCGCGGCCTCGGCCCCGTAAGCGCCGCCACCCATATAGGCGCGGTTCATGTAGATCGAAAGGATCTCGTTCTTGGTGTATTTGGCCTCCATCGCCAAGGCAAAAATCGCCTCGGTGCCCTTGCGCCACAGAGAGCCTTTGCGGCAGTCGGCCTCATAGGCGCTTTCGCTCTTCCATTCAGACGGGTCATAGGTCCTGCCCAGGCAGAGAAGCTTGGCCGCCTGTTGGGTAATAGTGGAGCCGCCGTGGCCGGACAGCGGGCCGCGGCCTTCGCGCAGGTTGATGCGGATGGCGCTGGCCACCCCGCGCGGCGAGATCCCCAAGTGGCGGTAGAACCGTTTATCCTCGGTCGCCACGATTGCGTTCTTCAGATGCGGCGAGACGGTCTCAGCCGTCACTACGCCGCCGAACTGGTCGCCGCGCCAGGCAAAAACCTCTCCTTCGCGGTCCAGAATGGTGACGGAGCCGCGGGCGCGGCCGTCCAGATAGGCCGAGACATCCGGCAGGCGGGCGTATTGAAAGGCAACCGCCAGGCCAACCAGCCCGCAGGCAACCATGCCAACACGCCAGGCAAACCCCCAGATCAGCCGGAATACAAAAGCAAAAGGCGCCAGCAGCCAGCCAATGACACCGCGCTTTTTGCGCACCGGCCTGGCACGGGATTTCTTACGGCTGAAAAGGCGTGCCAGCAGTCCGGGCTTCCTGGCCTTGGACGCGGGCTTTTTGCGCGCAACTTTCTTGGCGCCGGGCTTTGCCTTGCTGCCTGCGGAATAGCGTTTTTCTGCCACCAGAGGCTTACGCCCGGATCCTTGTGCCATCGTCTGTACCTGCCCGGTTTGCCCGTTATCCTGCAACAATACCCTGCCTGCGCCGGATTGTAGAGGGGGCAGAATCCGGACCTTTCCCCCTTTGTCAGCTGGCCGGTTTTTAAGCGAAGCGACAGAAAGGCGCAAAATTATTGTGCGCGCCCAGAATGACGCGCGGTTTCCCGCTGCCTGAATGTTTTCACCCATCGAAGGAACAGTTTTGCTGCAGGTGCACAATGCATCGGCTCCGGCATGAAGCACGGGCCGGAACAGCCCAGATCCGGAAGGTGAACATATGAAAATGATCATAGCTGCCATCAAACCCTTCAAGCTGGACGAGGTCCGCGAAGCGCTGACCGGTCTTGGCGTGAGCGGTCTGATGGTTACCGAAATCAAAGGCTTCGGGGCGCAGGCAGGCCACACTGAAATCTACCGTGGCGCCGAATACGAGGTGAGTTTCGTCCCGAAGCTGAAGCTGGAGCTGGTGGTGCCTGCTGATCAGGCGGAACAGGCCGTCAGCGCCATCGCCGAGACCGCCCGCACCGGCAAGATCGGCGATGGCAAGATGTTTGTACTGGACGTGGAACAGGCCGTGCGGGTGCGCACCGGCGAGACTGATCTGGAGGCGCTGTAACGCGCCCGGCATGGAGGAAAGACCTATGAAAACCCTGAAACTCCCCCTTGCAGCGCTGGCACTGGCCGCACTGCCGGGCCTGGCACTGGCGCAGGACGGCCCCGCCTTGGGGGTGACCCCCGCGACCGACACCGTGTTCATTCTCAATTCGCTGCTGTTTCTGATCGGTGGCTGTCTGGTGTTCTGGATGGCAGCAGGCTTTGCCATGCTGGAGGCTGGCCTGGTGCGCTCCAAGAACGTCACCATGCAGCTGACCAAGAATATGGCGCTGTTCTCGCTGGCCGCAGTATTTTATTGGCTGATCGGCTATAACCTGATGTATCCACTGGGCAATTGGGCGGTGGACGGCATGCTGTCCGGCGTATTCGGCGCCGGAGAGCTGGAGGCGGTGGGGATCACCGCGGAAGGGGCGGATGACTATTCCTATGCCGCCACCGGTTCGGATTTCTTCTTTCAGCTGATGTTCTGCGCCGCCACTGCCTCTATCGTCTCTGGTGCGCTGGCAGAGCGGATCAAGCTGTGGCCTTTCCTGATTTTCACCATCGTACTGACCTCGGTGATCTATCCGATCCAGGCCAGCTGGAAATGGGGCGGCGGTTTCCTGGAAGAGATGGGCTTTCTGGATTTCGCGGGCTCCACTGTGGTGCATTCTGTGGGCGGTTGGGCCGCGCTGACCGGCGCGCTGATCCTGGGCCCGCGCATCGGCAAGTACAAGGATGGCAAGACCATCCCGATGCCCGGCTCCAACCTGGCGCTTGCGACCCTTGGCACCTTCATCCTGTGGATGGGCTGGTTCGGCTTCAACGGCGGCTCGCAGCTGGCGATGGGCTCGGTGGGTGACGTGGCGGATATCAGCCGCATCTTTGCCAACACCAATGCGGCCGCAGCCGGCGGCGCAGTGACAGCGCTGGTGCTGACGCAAGTGTTGTTCAAGAAGCCGGACCTGACCATGATCCTGAACGGCGCGCTGGCCGGGCTGGTGGCCATCACCGCCGAGCCGCTAACCCCTGGCCTGGGCCTGGCCACCCTGATTGGCGCTATCGGTGGTCTGATCGTGGTCTTTGCGGTTCCCGCATTGGACAAGCTGCAGATCGATGACGTGGTCGGCGCTATTCCGGTGCATCTTCTCTGCGGCATCTGGGGCACCGTTGCTGTTGTGCTGTCCAACCCGGATGCCACCCTGCTGAAGCAGTTGAGTGGCATCGCAGTGGTGGGTGTCTTTACCGTGGTGGCCTCTGCCATGGTCTGGATTGCCCTGCGCGCCACCACCGGCATCCGGGTGGAGGAAGCGGACGAGGTCAACGGGCTCGATATGGCGGAACTGGGCATGGAGGCCTATCCGGAGTTCTCACCGAGCTGATCCACATCAAAGAAACTGACAGCAGTGCCCCTCCCAGGCGCCGCTGTTTGCTTGGGCCGGAGGCTCCCGCCAGTTGTGCGATCATCAAAAGATGATCTGCGCCTGTTGGGCCGGGCGCCGCTGGCGCGGCGCAGGCCCCAGCCCTAGCCTTGAGGCACCACAATGACCTTCGGCGCCATCTGGCCACGATAGTCGCGACGGTCTTTGGCACGGTCCAGATGGTCTTCGCCCACATCCCACACGCCAGTGTCCACAGCCTCGTCACGGCGGCTCTCGCGGCGGTCAGCCCGATTGTCCGCAGGGTCGATGACCTTGCCGCCTGCGGGAAAAGCAGGAGCCACCAGCGGCAGCGCCATGGCGGCGGACAGGATCAGGGCAAGCGCGGATTTTGCGAGGTTCATTTCAGGTCTCCCAGGCTGTGCTACGCGTGACTTCCGCAAGTTCAACGCCTTCTGCTTGCGCCTCCGTTACCCGCAACCGCATGACCTGGCGTCATGCAGCAGTTGCGCCTCCTGCCGGGTCAAGGACCGCCGCACAGGCAGCCCAGCCGGCAGCCCAGCTGGCGGGCGCGCTGGCAAGCGTGGTTTACTCTTGACGCGGCAGCGCGCCGGTTCAATCAGCAGGACCCTTGCGGGCAGGTCTGCCCGCAAGGGCTTCTCCGCAGGTTTCCGCACCGCGTCAGCGGTGCCACGCCCAAGCCTGCAAGGGTCTTGGCGCAGCCAAGGCATGCAGCCAGGCGCGGGAGCCTTTGCTTTGCCCCTTGTGCAGGTCCAGAAACAAAAACGCGCCCGCAAAGGGGCGCGTTTCAGATTGAATTTGAGCCTAAACCTCAGACCCCGGCGTCGACAATTGCCATGGCCAGCACCGGCACGGTCTGGGCATTGAGGCCGGCAATATTCAGGCGGCTGTCTGCGACCATGTAGATGCCGTTGTCCACCCGCATCTTCTCGACCAGTTCCGGCGTGGTGCCGAGGAGCGAGAACATGCCGCGGTGCTGGGCGATGAAGCCGAACCGGTCGGAACCAGTCAGCCGCTGCAATTCATCCGCCAGCTGCTGGCGCAGGCCCAGCATGCCCAAGCGGGTCTCCTCCAGCTCTGCCGCCCAATCGGCGCGCAGCGCCTCGTCGTTCAGGATCATGGTGACCAGACGCGCGCCGTGATCCGGCGGGAAGGAGTAGTTCTGGCGGTTCAGGAACGCCAGGGTGCCCTGGTTCAATCCTTGCGCACCTGCATCATTGGACACCGCCATCAGCAGGCCGGTGCGCTCGCGGTAGATGCCGAAGTTCTTGGAGCAGCTGGCCGCGATCAGCACCTCGGGGCAGCTGGAGGCGACCAGACGCACGCCCAGCGCATCCTCTTCCAGACCGTCGCCAAAGCCTTGATAGGCAATGTCGATCATCGGGATCAGGCCGCGCTCGTTCAAGAGCGCAATGACCTCTTGCCATTGCACCTTGTTCAGATTGGCGCCGGTCGGGTTGTGGCAGCAGCCGTGCAGCAGCACCACATCACCTTTGTTTGCCCCCTTCAGGTCTTCCATCATCGCATCGAAATTCACACCGCGGGTTTCGCGGTCGAAATAGCGGTAGGTGACGGTTTCGATGCCGACATATTTCAGGATCGACAGGTGGTTCGGCCAGGTCGGATCCGAGACAAAGACACGGGCAGACGGATTGGCCAGTTTGATCAGCTCAAAGGCCTGGCGCACGGCACCGGTGCCGCCCGGGGTGGCCGCAGCAGCGATATTGCCGCGCGCAACCGCATCGCCGAGGATCAGCTGGATCATCGCATCCGAATAGGCGGGATCGCCCGCCAGACCGACATAGGCCTTGCTGGTCTGCTCTTCCCACAGCTTATGCTCTGCCGCCTTGATGGCGCGCATCACCGGGGTGACGCCCTCGGCGTTCTTGTAGACGCCGACGCCAAGGTCGATCTTATCCGCGCGCGGGTCGTCGCGGTACATCTGCATCAGCGCCAGGATCTTGTCGGCGGGCTGGGGTTTCAGGGTCTCGAACATTGCTCAGTTCTCTCCGGTAGCAACGGGAAGGGTCGGGAAGGCGCCCCACTCCACCCAGGACCCGTCATAAAGCGCATGGTCGGTCTTGCCGAGACGCTCCAGGGCGAGGCTGAGGATGGCAGCGGTGACGCCCGATCCGCAGGACGTAATCGCAGGTTTGTTCAGATCGACACCGGCCGCCTCAAAGGCAGCGCGGATGCCGTCGGCGTCCTTTAGGGTGCCATCGGCGTTCAGCACCTGGCCAAAGGGCACATTCTTGGAGCCGGGGATATGGCCTGCACGCAGGCCCTCGCGCGGTTCCGGCGCATCGCCACGGTAGCGTTCGGCGGAACGGGCATCGATGATTTCATGATCACCCAGCTTGGCGGCGGCAGAGACCTGGGTCACATCGCGCAGCATGTGATTCTGTACCCGCACCGTCATGTGACGGTCGCGGATCACAGGAGGCAGATCTTCGACCGGACGCCCTTCGGCCTGCCATTTCGGGAAGCCGCCGTCCAGAACCGCGACATTGGTCTGCCCCATCAGCCGGAACAGCCACCAGACGCGGGCTGCGGAAAACAGCCCGGCACCGTCGTAGACCACCACCTGATGGCCATCGCCCACGCCCATGGCACGCAGCTTGGACATGAACTTCTCGACCGGCGGGACCATATGCGGCAGGTCCGAGCGGTTGTCGGAAATCACATCAATATCAAAGAAGCGCGCACCCGGGATATGGGCAGCCCCATACTCTGCCTTGGCATCCCGTCCTTGCTGCGGCAGATACCACGAAGCGTCCAGAACCCGCAGGTCCGGATCCTTCAGATGGGCCGCAAGCCAATCGGTTGAAACAAGGGTTTTGGGGTCGTCGAGCATCGAAGCCTCTCCCTGTGTGCGCCTGCGCCCTGCCTACAACTGCCCTGCAAGAGTCGCAAGGGAAGGCGGTGTATCGACGCAATTATCTGTCGCAAAGCTACACTCCCCGGCAAGGCGGCGGGCCGCGGTCAGCCGACCGCCCGCAGGACCGGGCTGGCACTGGGCCCTGCCCTTCCGCCGCCGCAGGGAAACCGCCGGGCAAAGGCAAGGCCTGCCCGGATCACCTGCGGGTCCATCCGGCCACCAGTGACGGCGGCAACGGCCTGCCGGGCCGACGCCGTCTGATCACGGCGCATGTGATGGATCATGCGCAGCAGGGCTGCCTCATCCGCTGTCAGGCTGCTGCGGGTCTCCAGACACAGGGCATCCTGGCATGCCAGCCGGCTGGGGCGCACATCCGCCACGGCCCGGAGAACGGTGAACAACGTATAGGCCACCGCCAGCCCGAAGCTCTCGCCCCAGCGCTCTGCCGCTGTGTGATAGGCATGCTGCCATCCCTGCCTTTCCGGCACTTCCAGGCTGTTCAGAAAGTGACGCAGCACTGGCAGCAGCCCGGCTTCGAAATCATCCAGGCGCAGCGCGGCCTGTGCTCCCGTCGGATCGGCTGCGGCGGCGCTGCCCGGCTGTTCCGTGATCTCTGCCTGCATGTCTGTCATCCGATGTCATCCTTTCAAGTCCGGGACCGTTCTGCCGGGCCTGACTCGTAGGCCGAATCTGCTGGGCGCCGCTTATCTGACTTAATCAGTCAACTTTTACAACCAGCGACAAAAAAGCCGTCTGACCATTGGTCAAACGGCTGATCTCATACCTGCAGGACAATTGCGCTCAGCGCGCGTCTTTCATCAGTCGCTGCTTCTGGCGGCCCCAGTCGCGCTTGGCCTGGGTCTCGCGCTTGTCATGCAGCTTCTTGCCCTTGGCGATGCCCAGCTTGATCTTGGCGCGGCCGCGATGATTGAAATAGATCACCAGCGGCACCAGGGTCATGCCTTTGCGCTGGGTGAGGTTCCACATATCCGCCAGTTCCTTCTTGGAGACCAGCAGCTTGCGGCGGCGGCGTTCTTCATGCTTGAAGACCTTCGCCTGCGCATAAGGCGGAATATATGAGTTCACCAGCCACAGTTCGCCGTTTTCCACTGCGGCGTAAGAATCGGCAATATTGGTGCCATTGCCGCGCAGCGCCTTGACCTCGGATCCCTCCAGCGCAAGGCCGCATTCGATATCGTCTTCGATCGCGTAATCGAAACGCGCCCGCCGGTTCTCGGCGATCACCTTGTAGTTGGGGTCTGATGTCTGCTTCTTCTTGGCCATGGGCCGCAGATGTAAGCCGGCGCGGCGGCGGGCGCAAGACAGGGTTCACGCTTTGCGGCTGCGCAGCAGTGTAAAGACACCACTTCCGACAATCACCGCGCTGCCGATCAGGGTCAGCGTATCAGGGCGCTCTCCGAATACCAGCACGCCCAGCACCATTGCAAACACCAGCCTGGTGTAGCGGAACGGGGCAATGACCGAGATCTCCCCTGCCCGCATCGCCCCGGACAGGGCATTGTATGCGACCACGCCAACCACTGTAGCTGCCGCAATTTCCAGCCAATTGCGCGGCGCAGGCCAGACCGCGCCCCCGGTCCAGCCCAAGGCAATGGAGCCTGCCACAACCAACATGGCAAATCCAAGAAAGCCCAATTGGTTGTTGCTCATGTCTTTGGGCGCGGCGCGGGTGGCCAGATCACGGCCCGCAAACCCCAGCGTGCCGGCAACCGCAAACAGCGAAGCCGCTTCAAACCCGCTGAGACCCGGGCGCAGGATCAGCAAAACCCCGGCGAACCCCAGCCCGATCGCCAGCCAGCGCCGCCAGCCCACGGTTTCACCAAAGAACACTACCGCCCCGGCGGCCACCACCAGCGGCGTTGCCTGCAGAATGGCCGAAGCCGAAGACAAAGGCGTCAGCGCAATCGCCAGCGTGTAGCAAAGCCGTCCTGCCACCTCCGCCAAGGACCGCAACAGCATCGGGCGCGTGCCAAAGCCCGGGTGCCAGGGAGCGTGGCCTTGCGCACGCGCCATCGCCGCAAAGACCGCCATGCCGCCGAGGCCGAACAGGATCAGGATCAGCCCCACCGGCAGGCTGGCAGCGGCGGATTTGACGAACATGTCTTCCAGTGCAAAGGCCGCCATGGCCAGTACCATCAGAAGGCTTCCGCGCAACGTGCCCATCCCCGGCTCCCAATCCCCCAAACGCACTCACTTGCGCCTGTGCTAGGGAGGGCGCGGACCATCCACAAGAGCGGTGTTCAGTCCCGCTGCGTCAGAACGGCCTGCCGGTAATGATGCATATTGAGGAAAGCCGCCCCGGTTTCCGCACTGCGGTAGCCATGCGGCTGGTCCGCCGCAAAGCGCAGCCCCTGCCCCGGCTCCAGCGCCAGCCACTCGCCGTCGCGCAACACCTCCATGGATCCATGCAGCACATAGACTTCCTCGGTCACACCGGTGTCATGCGGCTGCGACAGGTAGCTTTGGCCCGGTTGCAATGTCACCTGAAAAGTCTCGGCCCCCAGCCGCGGATCAAAGGGAAAGACAATCTTGACCCCGATGCTTCCGGGAAACTGCACTGTCTCATAGACGCCTGCCGCTTCGCTCACCGGGCGTGCCGCCGCGCTCAGCAGGGCGGTCAGCGGCAAGTGGAACCCTTTGGCAATCTTCCACAACGTGGCAATCGTCGGACTTGATTCGCCCCGTTCGATCTGCCCCAGCATGGCCTTGCTGACACCCGTCGCCTCGGCCGCCTTGGACAGGCTAAGCCCAGCCGCCGCGCGGATTTCCCGCAGGTTCAGAGTGATGCCGTCTTCGCTCATTTTCGCTGCCTGTCAAAAACCGCTTGTGCGTTATAACGCACAGCGTGTATTGTGCGCTATAACGCACAAACCTCCTAACCGATCCGGCGCCACAGGAAAACCCGCATGCTCCAAGAACTGATGCCCTCGCATCCCGTCTCCGGCACGGCGGCGGCGCTGGCGGACATCGGCCCGCGCCTGACAGTGCAGCCAGAAAACGGAAACCGCTAACAAATCCCGGCGCAAACTGCGCCAAAAATTTCCGAACCCGGCCCCGGCAGGTTGCCTTTATTGCGCAAATCGTGTGTTTGGGGGGCAAATTCAAAGGGAAGCGCTCAGATGCCGATGTACCGATCCAGAACCTCCACCCATGGCCGCAATATGGCGGGCGCGCGCGGATTGTGGCGCGCGACCGGCATGAAAGATGATGACTTCGGCAAGCCGATCATCGCCATCGTCAACTCCTTCACCCAGTTCGTGCCCGGCCATGTGCACCTGAAGGATCTGGGCCAGATGGTCGCCCGCGAGGTCGAGGCAGCCGGTGGTGTGGCGAAAGAGTTCAACACCATCGCAGTGGATGACGGCATCGCCATGGGTCATGACGGCATGCTGTATTCGCTGCCGTCGCGCGAAGTGATTGCCGACAGCGTCGAATACATGGTCAACGCCCATTGCGCCGACGCCATGGTCTGCATCTCCAACTGCGACAAGATCACGCCCGGCATGCTGATGGCAGCCATGCGCCTGAATATTCCGGCCATCTTTGTCTCCGGTGGGCCAATGGAAGCTGGCAAGATCGACATTGCCGATCTGGACATGAAGAAGATCGACCTGGTGGATGCAATGGTCGCCGCGGCAAATGACAAATTCACCGACGAGCAGGTGCAGCACATCGAGGAAAACGCCTGCCCCACTTGTGGCTCCTGTTCCGGCATGTTCACCGCCAACTCGATGAACTGCCTGGCCGAGGCACTGGGTCTGGCACTGCCGGGCAATGGCTCCACCTTGGCCACCCACGCCGATCGCAAGGGGCTGTTCCTGGAAGCCGGCCGCAAGATCGTCGAGATCACCAAACGCCACTATGCAGAGGAAGAAAAAGGTCTGCTGCCGCGTGAGATCGCGACATTTGACGCCTTTGAAAATGCAATGTGCCTGGACATCGCCATGGGCGGTTCCACCAACACCGTTCTGCACCTGCTGGCCATCGCCAATGAGGGCGAGGTTGATTTCAACATGTCCCACATGGATGCGCTGAGCCGCAAAGTGCCCTGCCTGTGCAAAGTGGCGCCGAACACGGCGAACGTGCATATGGAAGACGTTCACCGCGCCGGCGGCATCTTCTCGATCCTGGGCGAATTGTCCCGCGCAGGCCTGTTGCACAACCACTGCAGCACCGTGCATTCGTCCACTATGGGCGAAGCGATTGCCAAATGGGACATCAAGGTTGCCAACAACCCCGAGGCCGAGGAACTGTTCAAAGCGGCCCCCGGCGGGGTGCGCACCACCCAGGCGTTCAGCCAGTCCAACCGCTACAAGGAGCTGGACAACGACCGTGAAAACGGCGTGATCCGCTCGAAAGAGCACGCCTTCAGTCAGGACGGAGGCCTTGCGGTTCTGTCCGGTAATATCGCGCTGGACGGCTGTATCGTGAAAACTGCAGGCGTCGACGCCGACAACCTGACCTTCACCGGCACCGCCTATGTCTGCGAAAGCCAGGATCAGGCCGTCAATGACATCCTGACCGGCAAGGTGACCGAGGGCGACGTGGTGGTGATCCGCTATGAGGGTCCACGCGGTGGCCCGGGCATGCAGGAAATGCTCTACCCGACCTCCTATCTGAAGTCGAAAGGTCTGGGCAAAAAATGCGCCCTCTTGACCGACGGCCGTTTCTCCGGCGGCACCTCTGGCCTGTCGATTGGCCACGTCTCGCCCGAGGCAGCTGAGGGCGGCACCATCGGCCTGGTGCGCCAGGGCGACACCATCGAAATCGACATCCCCAACCGCTCGATCCATCTGGCAGTCTCCGACGAGGAACTGGCAGCACGCCGCGAGGAGCAGGATGCCAAGGGCTGGAAACCGGCAGAGCCGCGCAAGCGCAAGGTCTCGAAAGCGCTGAAGGCCTATGCGCTGCTGGCAACTTCCGCCGCCAAAGGCGCCGTGCGCGCGCTGCCTGACGAAGACTGAAGCGCGATACTCCGGAAGCTCTCGAACCCGCCGTGCTGCAGACGGCGGGTTTTCATTTGCGCTCAGCCGCGTGCCTTTGAGGCAGTCACAGCTGCATTGCAATCGCAAAGGGGCGATCAGAGCAGCCCTAGTCCCGAACCACTTCTGAGCCGGAAGCGTGCTTTGGAAAAATCCCTCCCGCCCCCGCGGCAGAGTACTGGCTAACGCCAGTTCGCTTTGCGGCGTTGGGCGTGGCGCCGCGCTGAAGCGCAGTGTGCCTCCGGCAGGGGGTATTTGAAACCAGAAAGAAGCGGAATGAATACTCAGCAAGCGCAGCTGCGCCGCGTCAGCGGCGCCGGGCCCAAGGCTTGTGCCGCCGCATCTTTGATGCGGCGGCAAGGCGCGGGAGCCTCCCGCTTCGCCTCTTACTCCCCCAGCTTGGCGTGCACCTCGTCCAGATCGATTTCGCCGACCGGCAGCTTGTTGGCGGGGTTTTCGAAATCGTATTTGAACAGCTCGAAATCGCGTTTGTAGATCTCGTAGACCAGATGCATCGACAGATCGTCGAAATAGTCCTCGACTGGATGGGCGCGCTTGGGACCGTGGCCCTCGCTTTCGTTGAAGCGTGGGATTGCGGCCAGATCCACGGGGTGCGGCGTCTCGATTGCGTCCAGCACCTGCTGCATCCCGTCACCAAATGCCTCGGTCCAGAAAATCTGGTTGTAGCGCCCACCGTTCAGGATGAAGGTCGACACATGCCCCGACATCGCCGACCAGTGAATGTCCGGGTCCATCGGGCGGCGCCAGCGGATGGTGTCGCGCGCAAACAGCAAAAACCGGCGGAAGCTGGCGATCTGGTCAAACTCCTGCTTGCCGTCTTCGCCGCCGAACTCGATCCCGTACTCATAGGCCAGCCTGGGCACCAGATTGCCACGGTAGCGCTTGCCGTTGCGCTGGATGCCGCAGATTTTGTCAAAAAAGGATGACAGAATACGGGTGTAGGGATTGCGCACGCAGGTGAACGCATATGACCGCTGACCCTGCACGTTGCGGCTGATCGGACCCTGGCTGTGCTCCAGCGCCCATTTGTGCAGACCGTCCTTGGCGTCATGAATATCGCCATCAAAGAACTGGCCGTGGTCCGAGTAATACAGGATCTGACCAATGGTCGAGCAGGCGCATTTCGGCACCACGCGGTAAACCACACTTTCACTCTCCGTCATCCAGGTGCCGGGAAACCCCATATTCTGCCCTCTTGTCCGCCTTGGCCTGTTTCAAGAGTAATTGCATAAGTTTACTGAAACAGGAACTATCTGGTTTAATCGTATGCACAGCATGCCTATCAAGGTAAACAATCAGGCAGAATAAGGCAGACCGTCCCCCACATGGCAAAAATCGCATATATCCTGCTGTGCCACAAAGACCCTGACGCGATCATCCAGCAGGCTGAGCGGCTGACCGCAGCCGGTGATTGCATGGCGATTCACTTCGACGGGCGGGCGGCGCCAGAGGATTACCGGCGGATCCGCGCAGAACTGGACGACAACCCCAACGTCACTTTTGCCAGGAAGCGGATCAAATGCGGCTGGGGCGAGTGGTCACTGGTCGAAGCCACGCTGCATGCCTTGCGCAGCGCCATCGAGGAGTTCCCGCGCGCCACCCATTTCTACATGCTGTCAGGCGACTGCATGGCAGTGAAGACCGCGGAATACGCCCATCGGTTCCTGGACGGGCACGACAAGGACTTCATCGAAAGCTTCGACTTCTTCGAAAGCAATTGGATCAAGACCGGCATGCGGGAGGACCGGTTGATTTACCGGCACGTCTTTAACGAGCGCAAGCATAAGAAACTTTTCTATTGGAGCCACGCGCTTCAGAAGAAGTTCGGGCTGCAGCGGGGCGTCCCGGACGGTATCCAAATGCAGATCGGCAGCCAGTGGTGGTGCCTGCGCCGTCGCACCGTGGAGTGGATTCTGGAGTTCCTCCGCAAACGCCGCGATGTGATACGCTTTTTCCGCACCACCTGGATTCCGGATGAAACCTTCTTTCAGACTTTGGTGCGCCACCTGATCCCGGAAGCAGAGATCGAAACCCGTACCCTCACCTTCCTGATGTTTTCCGACTACGGGATGCCGGTGAATTTCTACAACGATCACTACGATCTGCTGCTCAGCCAGGATTTTCTGTTTGCCCGCAAGATCAGTCCAGAGGCCAAGGAGCTGAAAACGCGCTTGGGACGGCTCTATGCTGCTCAGGGCGTGGAGTTCCAGATCTCCAACGAGGGCCGTAGCCTTTACAAGTTCCTGGCCCAGCGGGGCCGCGACGGGCGCCGCTTTGCGCCGCGTTTCTGGGAAACCGAAAGCACCCTGGGCCGCGAGCGCGAATTGCTGATTGTGGTCTGCAAGAAATGGCACATCGCCAAACGCCTGCTGGAACAGATCCGCCAAGTGACCAATATCCCGGCGATTGAATACCTGTTTCATGAGGAGGACACTCCGCTGCCCGACCTTGGTGGCATTCAGGCGGCGCTGATGAAGCGCACCCGCCACCGCCGCGCCCTGATGCGGATGCTGTTTGAATATTATGAAACCGACAAGCTGATCATCTGCCTGGATCCCGGCGCCATCGACCTGATGAATGATTTCCACTCAGACCGCTCGTCGACCCGGTTCCTGCACATCGAATGCGACTTCAGCGATGAATACCTGATCGGTCATGCAAACAGGGTCGGGCTGGCAGGCGAACGCACGCCAAAGCTGACGCTGGAGCGGCTGCTGCCGACGATCCGCAATGACATTCTGCATGAAGGCGACCGCATCCGCGACGCCGGCTTCAACCCGCTCTACAAAATGCGCGAGACAGGTAGTGAAGACGAAAATGCGGAGCAGCTCAGCGGGTTCCTCAGCCTGCCGCAGGACAAGGCCCGGCAGATTGCCGGGACCCGTCATTTGTTTGCCGATTGAACGGCGGACCCGCCCGCCATTCCGTCTCTTAGTCTTCCAGCGCCTTGATCATATCCACGCGGGTGCCATGCCGGCCACCTTCAAAATCAGCGCCCAGGAAGGCATCGACGATCTCCAGCGCCAGTCCCTCGCCCACCACGCGAGCACCGATGGACAGCATGTTGGCATCGTTATGGGCGCGGATCATCTTGGCTGAAAGCGTGTCGGAACAGACACCACAGCGAATGCCCTTTATCTTGTTTGCTGCCATCATGATGCCCTGTCCGGTGCCGCACAAAACAATGCCCAGCGCACATTTTCCAGAGGCGACCAGCTGCGCCGCAGCGGCCCCGTGTTTGGGGTAATGGGTGCTTTCCGGGGTCTGCGGGCCGATATCCTCAACCTCCCAGCCCTGCGCTTTGATATGGGCGGCAACGGCCTTGCGCAGCTCAATGGCAGCGTGGTCACTGGAAAGGGCGATGCGTTTGCTGGCGGTCATGATGTGGTGGTCCTGTGTCGCAACGGGGGATTAAAGGCTCGGCCCCGTGTTGACCAAGGGACGGGCGCGGCGTCAATCACTTTGTTGCCGCAGTCGCTGGACCAGCGAAGAAGGGAGGGCCTGCAACAGCCCTCCCCAGGATCAGATTTCCACTTCTACCCGGCCAATCGGGTTGGAGCAGCAGGCCAGGATGTAACCGGCTTCCACATCTTCCTCCGAGATGCCGCCGTTGTGGACCATATGCACATCGCCTGCGGTCTTTTTGACTTTGCAGGTGCCGCAGATCCCGAAGGTGCAGCCCGACGGAATGTTGAGCCCAGAGGCCTTGGCAACCGCCAATACAGTGTCGGTCTCGGTACAGGTGGCGGTGACACCGGAGGCCGCAAAGGTGATTTCGGCCGAAGCGCTTTCTTCGGGGACAACATCGTCCAGCTCCGGCGCATCTGCCGCCGTCTCCACTGGCGCGCCAAAGCTTTCCTGATTGTAGTTCTCCATGTCAAAGCCGAGGCCGATCAACATGTCGCGCACCGCCTGCATGAACGGCTCTGGGCCGCAGCAATAGACTTCGCGCTCCAGGTAGTCGCCGGCGATCAGGCCCAGCATGATCTGGTTCAGCTGCCCGCGGTAGCCGGTCCAGACCTGATAGGGGTCATCCTCCTCCACCACGAAGTTCAGCTTTAGCCCCGGCACCCGCGACGCCATGCTTTCCAGCTGCTGACGGGCGATGATCTCGCTGGGGCGCTTGGCGCAGTTGATAAAGCAGATGTCGGGCGACTGGCCGCGGTCGAACAGATACTGGGTCATCGACAGGCTGGGCGTGATGCCGGAGCCTGCCGAGATGAACAGGAATTTGCCGTTCGGACGCTTGGGCAGAGTGAAGACACCTGCCGGACCGGAGGCCCTGAGGAACATGCCCGGTTTCAGGTGATCCAGCATCCAGCGGGTGCCGATGCTGTCGGCTTGCGCCTTCACTGTCACCGAGATCGACAAGGGTCGCGAGGGCGACGAGCTAATGGTGTAGGTCCGCCAGACAGTCTCCTGCGGCACCGGCAGTTCCAGCGTCAGGAACTGGCCCGGCTGGTATTTGAACCACGCGCCTGAGGGCGCGCGGAAGCTGAAGGTGGCAGTGTTCGGCGCCTCCGGCACAACCGAGACGCATTCCAGCATCTCGTCGTCCTTCCACGCAAGGGTTTCGTCCAGAGTTTCGAAATTGGCCTGCAGTCCCATGCGCTTACTCCGCCGCGATCAGGTGGCGCCCGGTCAGCGCGCGGGTCAGATGGTCGGCATACCAGTTGGAGAACTGAATGACGCCGCTCTCCTGCACTTCTGAATAGGGGCCGGGTTCATAGGCAGGCGTGTTGATGCCGCGCTGATTGTCCTCGACCACGATGCGGTCCTCGTCATTGGTGGCGATCCAGACCTCGGTCAGGCGCTTCAGGTCATAATCCTGCCCTTCAATCGCATCCTTATGCACCAGCCATTTGGTGGTGACTTCCGTTTTGGTCGGGCTGATCGGGGTCACCCGGAACACCAGTGAGTGATCCGGCAGGAAGTGGTTCCAGGTGGTCGGGTAGTGGAATTTCAAGAGCGTGCCTGCATCAGCAAAGGGCACCCGGCCCAGTTTCCTGGCCACAGCGGCCTTGCCGTCCATGGTATAGCTTTCCGCGCCTTCGTTCAGCGGCATCCGCGCCAAGCGGTACTGGCCGCGCGCGTCGATCTGGAACTGGGCCGGCACGCCCGCCGCCTCGATCCGGTCGAAATGCTTTTGCAGATGCGGCGGGGTCACGCCGCCCTCAACACCGGTTACGGACGGATCTTCCGGGAAGGTCCGGCACAGCGACGGGTGATTGCCGCCGCAGTGATAGCACTCGCGGTTGTTCTCCCAGACCAGCTTCCAGTTGCCTTCCTCGATGATCGAGCTTTCATAGGCGATCTTGGCATTGCCCAGGTCATGGGGCTCCAGATAGGGGCGGGCCACGGCGGCAAAGGCATCGAAATCCGGCGCCTCATCCGCCAGGCAGATATAGATCAGCCCGGCCAGGTCGCGGCAGTGCACAGGCTTCAGCCCATGCTTGGAAGCGTCAAAGTCCGGCCCCATGTCGCGCGCCCACAACAGCGAGCCGTCCAGTTCATAGGTCCACTGGTGGTAGGGGCAGACCAGCTTGGGCGAATTGCCCTTTTTCGCCTTGCAGACAACCGAGCCGCGGTGGCGGCAGGCGTTGTGGAAAGCGCGCACTTCGCCGTCGGTGCCGCGCACGATGATGACGTTGTAGGCGCCGACCTGATGGGTCACGAAGTTGCCGGCCTTGGGAACCTCGCAGGCGGGAATGGCGAACAGCCATTCGCGGTAGAAGATCTGACGCATGTCCAGATCCAGCACGCCCGGATCGGTATAGAACGCCTGCTCCAGGGAATAGTTTTTCTGACGGGCCACCAGTTTGGCCAGAATTTCGCTGTCGTGAAGCATCTGCTTCTCTCCTTTGCCGCATCCCCGCGGCGTCTTGGCTAGGGTGCAGGCATAGAAAGAGAGATTGCAGACCACGCGCCTGCAATCGCCCTGCCGCCGCCCGCGGTTGACGTTTTCGGGACAAGGCTGGTTTCCGGACTGTCCCGGGGCCGCTTGGCGGCGGGGCCTGGCACCTTCCCGAAGCCGCGGCTTCAGTGGTCATTGCCATGCCTTGCCCGGGGTCACCGTTGCGGGGGCAGTGCCGGAGTTTCACCAGCTTCCCAATTCTCCGCCCCGAAAGGCGGCACCTTGCTGATACGGAAAGTGCCTTATTCGCGCGCCGCAAGCGGAGACAAATCCGACCCGCAAAAACCGGAAAAAGACATGCATGTTTGCTATGCCGAGCGGGTCGGAAATGTCCGGAATCTCAAACCGGCACTCGCCGGTCTGTTTGCGGCAAGCCCTTATCTTTCATGCGATTACGCAGAAAACGCATCCGAATCGATTCGAGAGTTTAACTGCGCAGCCAAGAAAAAGGCCGCCTCAGCGGCGGCCCTTGCTCATTTCGATTTCCAGGTATCCAGCCAGCGGCGGAACCGGCCCTTGCGTTCGGCAATCGCATCGCCCGCCGCATAAAGACTGTCCTCGGCGCTTTCGATCATCGGATCGATCCGGGCCTGACGGAACCGGCGCCAGCGCACATAGATCGCCCACAATAGCGCCGCCAGCAGCACCAGGAAGATGATCGTGAACCAATTGGTCGGCTTGTCGTCCGGCCCCGCCACAGGCTTGATTGTCACCGCGTTGGGGAAAATCGACAGGAACTGGTTGCGCCAGCCGTAGTGCATGACGGACACCCACTCTGGCGCGTCCTTGGTCGAGACCGCGTCATTGGCATCCGTATAAAGGTTCGCCGTGTCGAATTTGAAATAGGGCGGCCAGTTCCAGCCGGTATCCTCGTTGCGGTAGACGATCGGGTCGCCATTCGGCCGCACACCTTGAATGAACTGCACATCGCGGTTCAGCAGCGTGGCCGACTGGTCGTCCGGCTTGGACCAGAAAATGCGTGTCCAGTCGTTCAGCTCCTGCCGTTCTTCATAGGTGTTGACGATGCGCACCACGTCATATTGCGGCAGCGTGTAGTGCAGGAAGGCGCCAAGCAGCACCCAGAAAGAAATCAGGAAAGCCCATTTGATGAAACGCATGGGATAGACCTCACATGAAGTTAATGACGTAGATCAGGAGCGCCAGCGCCCCCAGCGGGATGATATAGACCAAGAGGATCAGCTTGCGCCGGAACGAGGTGTCGTATTGTTTCAGCCCCCGCTGGATGAAGGCCGCGCGGTCGCCGGTCAACCCCCTCTCTTTCCAGTGCCGCTTGAGCTTTAGCCGCCGCATCTCGCGCGAGTAAAGCGAGACCGCGCCGTAGATCACGGTCAGCACCACCAAAAGGATCAGGGCGAGGCGCAGGAAACCGAACATCTAGCGCCCCCGTGTCCGGTTCAAGGCGCCCCAGGGGCCAACGCGCTCCACCATGCCCTTGCGCCGCACCTGTGGCAGCCTGGGCGAGCGTCCCTCCATATCCGGCTCATGCCCGAACAGCGCTTCGCGTGCACCGGCCTTGTCCACCGCATACTCCCGCGCCAGAAACTCCGCTGCATAGGCCTTCTTGGTTTCCGGCCAGCCGCGGTACCGGCGGTAAAACTCTTCCTTGTGGCAGATGAACAGCTGCCGGAAGTCATGCGGGCACAGCTCTGTCAGCAGCATATTGACCAGATCGCGGCAGGGCGTGTCCGACGCCCGCAGGGAATAAAAATAGGCCGGATGGTCAGAGGTGATCTTCGGCCATTTGCCGCCACCCTCTGCCCAGCGCACCAGTGCTGCCAGCCCCTCGAACTCCTCCGGCAGTTCCTCCGCGTGACGCGCCGCCAGCCGCCGCAGATCCGCGCGCGACAGGCCCGACAGGTCCCGCCCCTTTTCTGTCAGCACCGACACGGCAAGGAACCCCATCTTCTGCCGCAGGATTGCCGCGCCATCGACGCCGCGGGCCCGGATCACCGGCTCTGCCAGGCCGTTGAGATCCAGAAACCTGGCAATCGCATTGCGCTGCCCCAGGTTGAACACGCGATCGAGCGGCACACCCTCGGGCTTTTCGCCGCTGGCAATCACCGCCGGATGCTCAAGACCCTGAAACACATACATGCCGCCGAAATGCGCGGTCCAGAAGTTCGCCTGCTCAAAGACCTCATGCTGCAGATGCACCGGATTGCGGGTCACATCGCCGGTCTTCTCCGCCGTCTGGATCATTTCCCCAATCAGCGCGTCGTCAAACCAGGCATCCTCCCCTGTCTTGAACTGCTCCACCAGTTCCGCCAGACGGTCCGCATGGCGCAGGGTGCCCTTGGTGGTGTCTGCCTCGATCCGCACCTGTTGGATGTCGAACAGCTTGGCAGGGGTAGAGACCTCAAACACCGAATTCACCAGCTCCCCCGCCACCGCATCTGTCGCCGTTAGCGCAAAGAGCTGGCGTTCGTTCACCTCGATAAACCGCCGTAGAATGTCCCGGCTGGTGGAGAATTTCACATTTAGCAGCGGGCAGCGCTTCTGCTCGGTGCTGAGCAGGATGAACTGCCGGTTCACGCCCGCATGGTTCAGATAGTGATCATCCCCCAGCTCATCCCCGATTTCGGGCGAAAAGCCCGAGATATCGACGTGGAAATCCGTCAGAGCCGTGGTCTGGCCGGTCAGATGCTTCAGCGCGCGGTTATAGCGCTCCACCAGCGCGGGTGAGGCCACATGGAAGAGATTGCCGAACATCAGGCCATGCTGGATGAGGCGTTTCATGCTATTTCCTCCCCCATTGTACTCTGAAACCACTTCCTTTGAGCTAGGAAACTCTCAATAACACTTAGGGTATCAAGAACTCTTATGTTCCTGACACGTTGCATCTGAGCAACCGAGAGAGACGCTGAAAGATCAGAGATCTCGGCAAGCCTAGCAACCAAATCCACAAGCGGCAGCTCCATCCATTCATCTTCTGGCAACGCGCCTGCTTCGTTCCTCAGGTCTTGCCCGTCAAATCCAAGATCCAAATGGAAAAACACTTTTTTGAGAAAGGTGTCGATCTCGGTTACTTCAATAAGCTGAGGAGTTTCCGAACCATAATGTGCTCTTTCATGGAAAAATAGCGGCCAAGACATTTCGTCTATAAACCCCTTTTCTTCCTCAGAAATTTCTACGTTCCAAGAAATTTCGATAAGAGGAAAAGTCGTCATTCGATCAACAACGTTTTCCAGTAATGCACCCAATTCTTCTTTGGCCCTCATTTCATCACGGGCCCTTTGCTCATCTTCAAATACCTTTGCCTGAGCAGCCATGGCCCTTGCCATATCCTGTGTCGCAACGCGTTGTTCGCGCAACTCCTCTCGTTGTTCAGCCAACTCCTGCCCCTGCAACCAAACAGTCGCAATTAACCAAACAAAGGCCAGCGCCCCAGCAAAGCCTGCCAGCGTATCACCAACCTCATTGGGTGCCGCTTTCAGAAAAGTGCTCCACTTGCTGCCTCCACAACTCTGGTTACCCCAGAAATCCGTCTGACAAACCGATTGATTGGCCGCCCAGGTGCCAAAGAGAACCACTGCCACAGTCGCAAGCACACCCCACATTACCGGGTTGTTTCGCCGCCAGAACGAGTCGCGGAATTTCTCAGCCATTCAAACCTCCCCGACCCAAGACGCTGCTCTGTCGCTTCCGTGTAAGGAAAAAGACAGGAACAGCGATGACTGTCGCCGGCACAAGGCACACCAGCGCAAATGAAAGAAACTCGCCCGGCATCCCGCCAGGCCCAAAGGCATGAAGCAGAGAGTTTCTGTCCAGCACGGACGCCCCCGCCAGCCAAATTATGAACAGAGCGCCAAAGACATAGCTCAAAGCAAACAGCAAAAGCACCAAATGCAGCAAAGATCTGCCAAGCGGGCGGGCACGGCGCGCCACGGCGACACCGCACCAACCACTAAGCGACGCACCAAGCATAAGGATCAGAATCAGAGGGCCTATCACCTCTGCCCCTCCAGATACCGCCGCTTGGCCTCTTCCTGCCGGCCAAAATCGCGCACCATGTTTTCAATTGCCACCTCATCCGACTTGTCCGCATAGCGGAACTCACTATCGGCGTAGCGGTTGATCTCCTGCACCACCATGTCGACTGTGATCGGCACTCGCAGCTCACCAATCATCGCGGATTTGGTCTCGTAATCCTTGAACAGGAACAGCTCCGGGTTCTCCATCCATTCATCAGGCAGTTCAAAATCCATCGCCCGGACCTTGACCGCATCGGTGATGTTCTTGATAGCGCGCCCGGTGAAGCGCTCATCCGCTTGCTGAATGGCCTTCAGATAGGTGCCCAGCTTGGCCAGATCATCCAGCGCGCCAATCTGGGCCTCCACCCGGCCAAACACCTCTGCCAGTCCCGGCTCCTGTGGGCGGTTATGCGCCTCAAAGGAGCGCGCGACCGCCTTCTTGATTTCCTGCGCGCCATATAGGTCATGGTCGCCCTGCGGGATCGCATGGTTCTTGCCCATTAGAAGCGTCAGGATGTCGATGTAATCCTCCCGCGTCTGCGGCCCGTCCACCAGAAACCGCGCGCCGGCCCGCTGGCGCAGCGCGTCGTCGACATTCTCCGGGTAGTTGGAGAACATGCCAAAGGTGCAGTTGCCGCGCACCACGGTATTGGCGCCGGCAAAGGCCTCCATGAACACCGCCGTCACCTCCTGCTGGCCCGCGCTGGACTGCCGGTCGCCGCGTTTGCCCGCGATCTGGTCGATGTCGTCGATGGTGCCAAATCCGATCACGCCCGGATCAACCACATTCTGGATGAACGATTTGGCGTTCTGGCCTGACTTGCCCTGATAGCTGTCGATATTGTCGATACCGAAATTCTGATAGCGGAAGGCGTAGCCTGCGTTCTGGCAGTAGTCATGGATGAGGCCAGCCATCATCTGGATCAGCGTCGTCTTGCCGGTCCCCGGCTTGCCGTCCCCCATGAAAGTGAAGATGAAACCGCCCATTTCCGCAAAGGGGTTCATGCGGCGGTCAAAATCATAGGCCATCAGCATTTTGGCCAGACGCAACGCCTGGTATTTGGCGATATGGTTGCCCACCACCTCATGTGGTTTCTTGAACGCCATCGCCAGAGTGGTGGATTTCGCCTTGGCCGCAGGCTCAAAGCCGCTGAGGGTCAGGTCATCGGCCTCCACCCGCCAGGCGGCGGCACAGAATGCCTCCAGCCGCGGGGCGTTTTGCGCACGCAGGGCCGCCTTCTCCATCAGCTGTTCAACATAACCAGCCGTCGCCGCAATCAGATACACATCATCGGTGCCGTGCAGCGCCAGCTTCTGGTCCAGCTCCCACAGTGCGCCATGCAGGGCCAGCGGCGCATTGTCCGTCAGCATCTCCTCCGCCTCGCCCACCTCGGCCTGTGCCTCGGACCCGTGCGGCGCCAGCAGATAGGCGGTGGCATTGGCAAACACATGCGCCGCAATCAGCGCCTCGGCGGCCAGCAGTTCGGTGAACTCCCCCTTGCGCGCCGCGTCCAGCGATCCTGACAGATTGGCCCGTTTCAGATCGGCAAGGCCCGATACATCCGCATAGGCCTCTCCCATTGCCAAGGAAATCGCCAGCGACCGGCGCAACACATGCTGCAGTGTCGCCTGCAAGGGCGAGGTCAGCGGATCATCCTCATCCGCAGCCTCAATGCGGGCAATCAGATGCACACCATCGGGGCGCGCAGTGGACCGCGTCACCAGCCCCGGCGTGGTCGAACGAAAGCGCCGCCGCGAACCAATGCCAGAGGACCGCTCCGGCGCCTTGCCCTCGACCGCAGGCTTGGCAATGCGCGGAGTGTGGTCAAACCCCTCCAGCATCGCCGCCGCAGCCGCGTAATGCTTGCGGATATCCTCTTCCCGCAGCTCCATCTGATTGCCTGAAATGCTCATCTCACCCTCTCAATTCATCCCCTGCGACCTCAAATCCGGTCCGCGTCTTCTTCTGGCTAAAAATATCCCCGCCGGAGGCTCCCGCTCCCACGACACGCACAGGCGTCAATACCGCAGCACCTGCCCCGCTTCGCTCACCACAAACTTCTGCACATCGCCGAACCCCGGCGGGTTCAACTCGGCCAGCACCTGAAACGGACGCTGCGGCAGGATGATGGCGCGCTGGGTGCGGGTTGCCCCGGTATCCGCGCCGCGGCCGCCAAAGGGGTCGAGCGCAAAAATCTCGCGCTCCACGGTGCCGAACCAGCCAGCGCGCTCCTCGCGCACGTTTTCGCTTTCCAGCTCTTCCAGCGTCCAGGCCAAGGCCCAGTCCTGACCGGCGGGCGCCTCGGCCTCTTCCAGCACCCGGTGCAATGGGCCGGACTGTTCCGTATAAGCCGAAGAATACATCGGCCCCACGTGGTACCGCCGCAGGCTTTTGGGGTGAAGGTCGTCGAAATCCTCGTCAAACCCCTTGGCAATGGTCACCAGCTTCAGCCCGGCCAGCGCCTGCGCCATCAGATGCGCCTGCACCTCCGGCCAGCGGCGTTCATCCTTGGGCAGCGCCACCTTGCCGCTGTCCTCCAGCTCCATCAGGTAGATCACCGGCAGGTTCACCTGGCTGTCATAGGCCGCCCAGTGCAGCAGGAAGCGGCGCCGCCGCTCGCCGATGTTTTCCAGCCATTCGCAGACCGGATCGTTCTGGGTCCAGAACAGCTGACCCTTCAGCAGTTCCTGATAATAGAGCCGCTGCGACAGGGCGAATTGCAGTTTCGAGGGCACCGCGCGGTCGGAGATGATGGTGCGCACCATATCGTCCTTCAGCTGTTCTTCGCTCGCCATATTGGCCAGATGCCGCTCCGCCTGCTGGGCGTCATTGGCCATAGTCATCAACTCCGCCGCCACCGGAAAGCCACTGTCGCGCTTGTCCATCGCCAGGCTGCCAAAGAAGCGGCCCGTGTCGCGCCCCGCCATCAGGTATTTCATGCTCAGCGCGCGGAAGGTGAAGTTGAGCCGCATGAGGTAGGCGGTCAGCACCTTCACATCGGATTTCGACAGCCGCCCCTCCGCCTGTATCGCCGCCGCCACCCGGGTGAGATGCCGGATGATGGTGTCGAACTTCTTGAAGTACCGGCGCGAGGCGAAGGTATCGCTAAGGCCTGCGTGATCTTCGGCGGGGTCGGTCATCTTACTTTCCTTAGCCATTCCGCACTTACCTTGGCATCTTCAAACATTCCAATCAGAATCGTCAGATAGAGACCGAACACGCCACTCCACGGCAGGCCCCACTGACGGAACACAATGATGGCAAGCATCATCCCAGCAAAAGACAGGCCATGTTTTTTGAACAGGATCTTCCAAACATCAGCTGAGGCCAGGGCATCTTGAGTAGACATCCGGGCATCTGCTTCCACTCTGGTTGTTCGCTCCACGGGAAAGCGCCACTGCAGAACAATAGACGCCACGGCCATCCCCCAGATACCTGCAACAAGCCAATTTGTGCTTCCCTCCGCTAAGCCAAGCAGAAAAACTGCGGCGCAACATAGAAAAGTCACAACTCTAATTGTCTTGTTCCGCCTATTCCGCCTCCGGCTTAGTGCAGAGGTTTCGGCTGCAAACACACGATCCTGAGCGGGATCGCTCATCTTAAGTCCCTCCAGAACTCTCAAGCTCAGCTAGCGCATTGCACTGACGCAAACTGCGAGCGAATACTTGAAGTTATCCCCCATAGAGGTTCTTGTCGTGCTTCTCGACAATCGCGGCGAACCGGCGGGCAAAGCGTTCATCGGCCTTGGCCTTCTTCTCCAGCACGTCGCGGGCGAACACCATGTTGTCCTCATGCGCTTCCAGCATGTCAGCCATCCGCTGGTTGGTTGCGGTGCCAATCGCCGCCATTGCGGTCTGGGCTTCCTTGTCGGTCTGCACGCCGATCTCGTTGATCCGGTGCGCCACATCCTGCTGCTGCGCGGTTTTCAGCGATTTGGTCAGCGCGTCATAGAGCACCACCCGCTGCTGGGTGTCCGTCTGCAGCTTGTTGATCAGCACCATCTGCGTCGCCGCCTGGTTCTGCAGGCTGTCGACCCAGGTCTTGCCCTTCTCGATATAACGCTCAAGCGTCTGGGATTTCGCAAGCTTCACTTGCTCATCCTGCACCAGCGCGTTGTATTTCGCGTTCAGATCGGCCAGCTCGGTCTCCAGCTTGGTACGTGCGGCGGCGTCCTGCTCGACCGAAATCTTGTTTTCCAGATCGATGATCTGCGGGTCCAGCGCGGTGATTTCCGCCTTTACCGCTTCCAGCTCCTGCACCGTGAATTCGCGGTCATCCAACGTGGACGCCAGATTTGCCTGCACCTTCTCGCGCTGTTCTTCCAGGGTTGCCAACTGGCCTTCTAGCAGCTTCACGATCACGTCCGATTTGGCAATCAGATCCTGCAGCTTGTCATCAATGCTGGCCGTGCGCATCCGCTCCTGACGCATCGAGTCCGATTTGCCCTTGGAGAAGAAGCCGACAAAGCTCTCCCAGCCGGTCTTGCTCCGCATCTCGTCGAAATCTTTCGAGAACGCCGCCGTCACATCGTCCAGCCCCATGATCAGCTCAGCGATGTTGGCGTTCATCACGTCGGTATGCGCGTGCACATCGTCCAGCGTGGCGTTTTCGATGTCGATGCTGGCATCCTCGCCCGCCTCGATCTTGCTGCGCGCAGCTTCGATGCGCGAGGTCAGCGCCTCAATCTTGGACTGCGACTCCCGGACCTTGTCCTGGCTTTCCGACACCATCTTTTCAAATTGGGACACACTCATCGCATCCGCTCCTTCCCTGTCAAATATCTGATCCTGATATGGGGATGTAAATTCAATTTACATCCCCTGAGGTGGTGCAATTCCACCTGTTTCAGATGCACTGTTGCAGACAGGCCTCACAAAGAAAAGCCCCGGAAAGTTCCCCCGGGGCTGCATCGCGGAAACAGGCTGTTTCACATGGTCTGCTGCTTGCCCAGCACCAGGAAAGTCATCATGCCAAAGGGCGGCAGGCTTTCCTGCTGCTCCACCTGCAGCCGGTCCTCCTGCAGCACCGTCTCCAGTGCAAAATCAGAGTGCCACCCGATCACATTGGCCAAGGGCGCCGAGAGCTTCTCCAGGGAAGCCCGCACCCCTTTGCCGCTCTTGAAGTGATTGGTGATCACCACCTTGCCGCCTGGTTTCAGAACCCGCGCGATCTCATGCATCACCTTTTCCGGATCCGGCACCACCGACAGCACATGCATCGCTGCAACCGTATCAAAGGAATTGTCCGGGAAATCCAGCTGCCGGGCATCCATCTGCCGCAGCGTCTCCACCTGGGCCAGATCCAGTTCCTGCACCTTGGCCGCGGCCTTTTTCAGCATGTCGTGGCTGAAATCGATGCCGGTCACCTGCAGATGCGGTGCGTAATGCTGCAAGGACAGCCCGGTGCCGACACCGACTTCCAGCACACTGCCTTGCCTGGAGTTAATAAAGCGAACCGCTCGACGGCGGCCAGAGCGCGTCACTGCGCCAAATGTCTTGTCATAAACCGGCGCCCAGCGCGCATAAGATTCTTCAACTGCCTTGATATCCAATTCGTCCCTCCCCGGACGTCTTGGGCTAGTCTTTTGGCTTTGAAACCAGCCCCCAAATCACCATAGCAACGTAGCCGAGGCAAAGCGCGACCAGCACAGTCCATGCATAGGTCAAGAGCGCCGCCGCCATGAAAGCAAAGCCCACAAGAAGATACTTAACATTCTCGCGGGAAATTTTAACCGCTTTCGGCGACCAAGTCGGGATATGGCTGATCATTGCCAGCCCCACCAGCACCATAATGAGACAAATCAGCAGCTCATGCAGGACCGGGTCGCTGCTACCATAGGCAAATGAAGCAAACATCGGCAGCAGTGCGAGCAGCGCCCCGGCCGGCGAAGGAATACCCTCAAAGAATCCCTTGCGAAGATTTGGGCCCTCTTCCTCTGACTTGCTGCTGACATTGAACCGCGCCAGCCGCACCACACAGCAGACCGAAAAACCCAGAACCGAGATCCAGCCCACCCCATGCACGTCCTGCAAAGCCCAGAGATAGATCACCATCGGCGTCGCCACCCCGAAGTTCAGGAAATCGGCGAGCGAGTCGAGCTCGGCGCCCATCTTGCTTTCGCTATGCAGCGCCCGGGCCAGCCGCCCGTCCAGCCCGTCCAGCACCGCCGCCAGCAGAATCAGCATCACCGCCAGCATGTAATTGCCGTAAACCGCAGAGCGGATCGCCGACAGACCCGCACAGATCGCACCGATCGTCATCAGGTTCGGCATCAGCTGAATCAGAGCAAATTCTGATTTTTTCTTTTCCGGGGCATCATACATGGCGGTGGCTCTTTCTTCCTCGCGGGGCGCGCGGTTGTGCGCTCTCAGCAAGAGGGTAACAAACAGGCGGGTCACGCCGTGGCGGAACATATGCCCCAAGACCCGTCGCTGCGCAACGCCTGCCGGGATCAGCCAGGCAGGACGTCCGGCAAGCGCAAGACTTGCAGAGCGGAAACTGCCCCGCAGCCCGCCGGCATTTTCACAATTTGTTAGACACGGTCGGAGAATATGCGTTTCAGCAGTATTTGCTTCAAAAAGGAAAGAACTTGCAAGACAGACACGCCCCGCCCCCCAACTATCTTCGCCACAGTACGCCTGCCGCAGACGGACTCGTGCAAATTGCCAACTCTGCTCCTCTGACCGATGGCGGTCTGCAGACATCCCAGCTTCTTACTGAGGCTCTGCGCAAAGATCCCAGGCACCACGAAGCCCAGATCCTGCAGGAACGGCTCCATCAAACCTTTGTGCCCCGCTGGCATTTTCCCATGCTGGCCGACGCAGCGCGCAACCAAGCCTATGCCAAAGCAATCCAGGCCAAGGTGAAGCCAGGCGACGTCGTTTTGGATATCGGTTGCGGTGCGGGCCTGACGGCAATGCTGGCAGCGCGGGCCGGCGCGAAACACGTTTACACCTGCGAACAGCAGCCACTGATCGCTCAGGCTGCAATGCGGGTTATCGCGGAAAACGGGCTCAGCGACCGCATCACGGTGATCCCAAAATGGTCGCACGACATTGTTGTGGGCAAGGATATTCCTGAACTGGCGGATGTCGTGATATCGGAAATCGTCGACACAGTGCTTCTCGGCGAAGGTGCCCTTGCAACCCTCACTCATGCCATGTCCGCCCTTGCCAAGCCCAATGCACGCGCAATCCCTGAACAGGGCACCCTGTTGGCTCAGCCGGTTGAAAGCACTCGCCTTCTCGACCTCTGGCGGCCGCAGAAGGCAGAGGGTTTCGACCTCAGCGCCTTTCATCGCTTCGCGCGGGTGGCGCAATTGACCCCGAATGACTTCGCAGCCTGCCGCCTGCGCCCTTTGGGTCCGGCAACAGAACTGTTTGCGTTTGACTTCATCCGCCCCAGCATGGCAGCGGGATGTAATATTCAGGATCTCGCCTGCACCGCGGCTGGTCTCATCCATGCTGTGCTCGTCACTTTCGAAATGACCCTGGCGCCCGGCGTTATAGTGGCAAACGGACTGCACTCAGGCGGCCATTGGGGCCGGACCGCCTTTTTACTGGACCATCCGCTAGCCGCACAGGACGGAGACCTGCTCACAGTAACCGCGCAGCATGACGCTACCCAGCTCAGCGTCTCCATGCATGAAAACCTCTACCGCGCAGCGAAGGATCCTGACTCAGCGCTTTGGATGACACCGGCATGGAATACGCTGCGCCCGATGCAGGCGCGCTGCTCGGATGCCGTCTCGGAAAGCCAGATCTTTCCAACGATGGCAACTGCAGCAAAGGAGTACCGACGTCTGCCAATTTACTGAAACAGCCAGCCGCTTAGCCGGAGGTTCGAAGCGATCTGTGCGGCCGCCCCAATACACAAGAGATGCATTGGGGCGCTGACAAGGGGCACAAGGCGGACAGGGGGCACAAGCATGGCACCCCCTGAGTTTTTTACGTTCAGCCCGCCTGCAGGGCCGCCGCCCGTGCGGCGGAACGTCGTCCCGGTGCATCTTCGAGACACGTCTTATCCAACGACGTTGAACTCCGGCCCATAGGGATACTTGGTGATGTTTTCATTGCCGTCTTCGTGGATGATCAAGATGTCATGCTCGCGGTAGCCGCCGGCGCCGGGCTGGCCGTCGGCGATGGTCAGCATCGGCTCCATTGAGATCACCATGCCCGGCTCCAGCACTGTATCGATATCCTCGCGCAGCTCCAGCCCCGCCTCGCGGCCATAGTAATGCGACAACACGCCAAAGGAATGACCATAGCCGAAAGTCCGGTACTGCAGCAGGTCTCGCTCTTCAAAGAATGTGTTGATCTGATGAGTGATTTCCGCACAGCTTGCGCCCGGTTTCAGCAATGAGATGCCCAGCTCATGAGCCGCCACATTGGCCTCCCAGATGCGCAGGGACTCGGCGTCCACTTCCTTGACGAACATTGTCCGTTCCAGCGCGGTGTAATAGCCAGAGATCATCGGAAACGTGTTCAGCGACAGGATATCGCCGCGCTGCAAGCGGCGGCCCGTGACCGGGTTGTGGGCACCGTCAGTGTTGATCCCCGACTGGAACCAGACCCAGGTGTCGCGGTATTCGGCATCCGGAAAGCGCCTGGCGATTTCCAGTTCCATCGCATCGCGGCCGGCCATCGCCACGTCGATCTCGCGCGCGCCTTCCTTGACCGCATCGCGGATTGCAAAGCCGCCCACGTCCGCGACAGCCGCACCGGCGCGGATCATCTCCAGCTCTGCGGCGGATTTGCCCATCCGCTGGCGCATGGTCGGCTCATAAAGATCCACCAGCTGCGACGGTTTCAGAAAACCGTCCAGCTTGGCTTTTTGCAGCAGGGTCAGGTGGTCGCTTTCATAGCCAACCACCGTGCCTTCGCCGGAGACCGACTTGATCGCACGCCAGAAATTGTCGCGCTGCCAGTCGGTGTAGGTGATGTTGTCGCAGAACGATCGGCGCCAGGGCTGGCCTGCGTCGATACCGGCCGAGATGGTCACAGCCTCGGTTGCTGTCACCACCATGCCGTAAGGGCGGCCAAAGGCGCAGTAGGTGAAACCCGAGTAGTAGGAGATGTTGTGCATCGAGGTGAAGACAGCGGCGCTCACCCCGTTTTCAGCCATGATTTTGCGCAGACCGGCGATCCGCGCCTCGTATTCAGAGACCGCAAATTGCAGCGGTGCTTTCTCACCGTTGTGAAAACGGTACATTTCAGGACGTGCAGTCATATCAGACCCTTCCTTCTTACAAGAAAGGTCCCGGCGTTCAGGACAGTTTTGGAATGTGGGGGCTGGCATGTATTCCATGCGGCGACGCCATCGCCTGGCCCCTGAGGCAGAAGATGGCGCCAAACAGGGATTCTGGCAAGCCTGTTTTGGCAGGGGACTTACCCCGAAACGACTGCTGCGGTCTCTGCCCGGTCTCAGTTCACGATCAGCGCAACCAGATCGCTGTCAGGGTCGGCCAGCGGGTCAATCACATTGAAATGATGCCTGCCAAAGGCAATGACATGATCCGCGTCCCAAGCCTCCGCCAGCCAGACCGCCTGATCCAGAAACGCGGGACGCTCCTCGCCGCCGACCCAGACGGTGACTTCGGCCGGGTAACGGTCCCGCATTTCCACCGGGCTTTCCGCCACGGCGGCGGCCGAATCCATCTTGAACTTCTGGTTCATCGACGTCCTTAGCAACGGCAAAAGATCGGCCAGCGGCGAAATCGGGAGCACTGTCTTGATCCGCTCACCCACCGCAGCGGGCAGCAAGCTCTTGTCCAGCATCCGGGCCACCAGATGGCCGCCTGCCGAATGGCCTGCCAGGGCAATCGGACCGTCCACCTCAGCCGCAATCCGTCCTACTGCCGCAGCGATCTGACGGGTGATGTCTGCAATCCGGACGTCGGGGCAAAGGTCATAGGAGGGCATCGCCACTGCCCAGCCATGGGTAATCGCACCACGCGCCAGATGCGACCAGGAGCTTTTGTCGAAGGCCTGCCAATAGCCGCCATGCACAAAGAAAAGCACTCCCTTGGGCGTGTCCTCGGGCAGGAACAGATCAAAGGCCTGCCGGGCACCGGTGCCATATGGGATATCTAGCCGGGCGCGTTCATGCAGGCTGTTGCGGAAATCCTCAGCCGATGCTGCCCAGCGCGGCGGAAAGGCATCTGCGTTTTCGATATAGGCCCCGTTGGCATAGGCATCGTCCAATTCCATGCCCAATCTCCCCTATTCTTATTGTTGGCTGACACCTGACAGTCTGGCACAGCGCATGTCAAATTGCTTGGGTCAAATTCCCGCTATATATTTGATCAAATCCTGGACTCATCAATCTTTCTGGACATATCTAGGCACAGCTGCTTTGCATTCCACAACAAAACACCCCGGAGGCCCGCCATGCTTGATGCAACCACTGACCTGAAATCCCTGCTCAAGGACCCCAGCCTGCTGGAAACCCGCGGCTATATCGGCGGCCAGTTTGTCGAGGGCGAGGATACCTTTGATGTGACCAATCCGGCGCGCGGCGACGTGATTGCCCAGGTGGCCGACATCAGCCGCGCCCAGGTTGCCGGCGCCATCGCCCAGGCAGAAGCCGCGCAAAAGGAATGGGCCAAGTGGACCGGCAAGGAACGCGCTGTCGTCCTGCGCAAATGGTTCGACCTGATGATGGCAAACCAGGAAGACCTGGCGGTGATTCTGACCGCCGAGATGGGCAAGCCATTGGCAGAAGCGCGCGGCGAGATCGGCTATGGCGCCTCTTTCATCGAATTCTTTGCCGAAGAAGCCAAACGGATTTACGGCGAAACCATCCCCGGCCACCAGCGCGACAAACGCATCACCGTGCTGAAGCAGCCCATTGGGGTTGCCGCCTCGATCACGCCGTGGAATTTCCCCAACGCAATGATCACCCGCAAGGCTGGCCCGGCGCTGGCAGCCGGCTGCGCCTTTGTCGCCCGCCCTGCGGAACTGACACCACTGTCGGCCACCGCGCTGGCGGTTCTGGCCGACCGCGCAGGCATCCCGGCCGGCGTCTTCAGCGTCGTGCCCTCGTCCAATGCCTCGGAGACCGGCAAGGAGTTCTGCGAAAACAACGCTGTGCGTAAGCTGACCTTCACCGGCTCCACCGAGGTTGGCCGCATCCTGATGCGTCAGGCTGCGGACACCGTGATGAAATGCTCGATGGAACTGGGCGGCAACGCGCCGTTCATCGTGTTCGACGACGCCGATCTGGATGCCGCTGTAGAGGGCGCCATCATGTGCAAGTTCCGCAACAACGGCCAGACCTGTGTCTGCGCCAATCGGATCTATGTGCAGGCCGGCGTCTATGATGCCTTTGCCGAAAAACTGAAGGCCGCCATTGCCGCCATGAAAGTTGGCGACGGGCTGGAGGAGGGCGTCCAGTTCGGCCCGCTGATCAACAGCAAGGCCGTGGTCAAGGTGCAGGACCATATTGCCGACGCCAAAGCCAAGGGCGCAGAAGTCATTCTGGGCGGCAACCCGTCGGAACTGGGCGGCACTTTCTTTGAGCCGACCATTGTCACCGGCGCCACCCAGGACATGGCTTTTGCCACCGACGAAACCTTTGGCCCGCTCGCTCCGCTGTTCAAATTCGAGGACGAGGACGAGGTGATCGCGCTGGCCAATGACACTATCTTTGGCCTGGCATCCTATTTCTATGCCAAGGATCTGAGCCGCGTGTACAAGGTCGCCGAGGCGCTGGAATACGGGATCGTCGGGGTGAACACTGGCATCATCTCCACCGAGGTGGCCCCGTTTGGCGGCGTCAAACAGTCCGGCCTGGGCCGCGAAGGCAGCCATCACGGCATCGAAGACTATCTGGAGATGAAATACATCTGCATGTCGGTCTGATCCGGCGCGGCTGGCCTTTAGTGCCGTGTCATCGTGCCTGCCACCAGGCTGATGGCACGGCTCCAGGCAGCTTCTGTCTCAGGGTCCAGATCCGCCCCCAGAACATCGCGCGAAGCGGCAATCAGTGACCGCTTTGCCGCCTCGGTCTCCCGCGCGCCCAGACCCAGATGCGCATGTGTTCCAAGAAGCTGCGTCGCCAGTTCCCCCAGCGCTTGCCGGTCATCCAGATTTTTGACACAGGCCGCCACCATGGCTGTCAGCATCGATTTCTGCTTTACAAAATCATTCCGAAACAGGCGGCGCGCTTCTGGAAGGCGGGGGCGTTGTTGCACAAAGGCCGTAGAGGATTCACTTTGCGAATCCCGTAGGTTAGATCGGCGGCATGCCGAAGCCTGCCTCTTCCCGCTATCGAACAACGAACTGGTCCAACTATAACGCATCACTTCGAAAGCGCGGCTCTCTGCTGGTCTGGTTTGACCGCGACATGACCTGGTTCGCCGAGCGATGCGGCAAACGCGGACGACCGGAGACCTTCTCCGATGCGGCCATCCAGTTCTGCCTTAGTGTGAAGGTATTGTTCGGCCTGCCATTGCGGCAAACGTCCGGTATGGTTGCGAGCCTGCTGAAGATGGCGGGA